>JAGWTX010000195.1 GCA_028875955.1 Bacteroidota bacterium
TACTCTGCTTCAGCCATTTTTTTTATCGCTGCTGTAAGGTGCTGAAAACGGTTACGTCTCTGCACACAGATATTGTAATCACCCAAAAAAATCATATGAAAGTATTCACCAGTTTCTGTGTTGCCGTGCTTATGACGGTAACGGTATCCGCTCAAAATGCGCCCAAAGGGCTAAACCTGAACGAGAAAGCCCCTGATTTTTCTGCCAGGGATCAATATGGCAAAAACATTTCGCTTTCCAATGAACTGAAAAAAGGGGCAGTGGTGCTGGTATTTTACAGGGGTCAGTGGTGCCCTTACTGTAACCGGCAATTAAAACAACTTGAGGATTCGGTTTCACTGATACAGCAAAAAGGGGCAACGGTTGTAACCATAACGCCTGAAGTACAGGAAAATATCCAAAAGACCATCACCAAGACCAAAGCCAGTTATTCGATCCTGCATGATGAGGGTCTGCGCATCATGAAAAGTTATGACGTTGCATTCAAAGTGGATGATAAAACCATTGAAACCTATAAAAAGTATGGTATTGATTTTTTGACCGCCAATGGCCAGGAAAATGGCGCCAATCTGCCGGTACCGGCCGTTTATGTGATCAATCAGGAAGGCCGGATCATCTATAAGCACTTTGATACGGATTATAGAAAAAGGGCTTCGGTGAAAGAAATCCTTTCACACTTGTAAATACTGCAGATACAGAATAAGCAGAAGTCATTATCAGATGGTTGCTGCTTATTTTTTTGTATCAAGCAGCCGTCTGTGGTAATTGATCTGTCCCAAATGATAATTCAGATGTGCATATAGATGAAGCAAAAAGAATTCTGTGGTCATCGATTCGGGAAAAACTTTTTCGGGGTATTGGGCATTTAACTGGTCAGTGGAAACAGACCGTATGGTTGCCGGTATCAGTTGCCGGATATGATCCAATTCCGTACAGATCGTGGCTACCGGAATGTTTTTGCGGCTGAATTCTTCTGGCCTGTTTCGCTCATAACCGGATCCGCCCAGTATATGCCCGATATAATGCTGCAGGTTACCCATCAGATGCAAACACAGGTTGCCACCTGAGTTGGCAATATCAGCATCTGTCACCCAGAGGTTCGATTCTTCGCGGTAGGCTGTTATTTCAGTTTTGAGCTTTGCAATATCTCTTTCAAAAAGATTTGCCAATTGATCTGTAAGCATAAAAATATTTCAGGCATTGTTATATACTTTCAAAACAGTCTCTCTTAACGGTCCGCCCTGTTCTGATACAATAAACGTAAGAATTTCAGCTAAAGCATGGGGCTTCACCCAGATTTCCGGGTCGGTATCGGGCATTGATTTTCTATTCAACGGCGTATCCAGCGTTGAAGGGGCTACCACGGTAGCGGTTACATTGGTTCCCTTTGCTGCTGCATTGAGAAATTCAGCCAATGTAAACAACAGGGATTTTGACAAACCATAGGCTACCAGATTTTTTCCCTGGGCAGGTTCAATCGCAGGTCTTGCCCCGATAAAAACCAGTCTCCCGGATTTCTGTACCATCATATGCTGAAAAAGCGGTCTTGCGACATGGTAAGCCGTTGAGAAGTTTAAATCGATTTGCTGCTGTATCATCGAAGAGGAAGTCGTATCCACACCACCCATGGCAAACCCACCCACCAATAAAATTCCTGCCGCAACCGGACCGTATTGTTCAATAACGGACTGGACAAAGCCTGCGGCGGCGGCTTCATCGCCCAGGTCAACCACAGACAAAACAAGTGCGTCATGTGCCGGAATATCGGCTTTCATGGATTCGTTCAAGACAGTGGCTACAACCCGGTAACCTTTTTCCAGAAACTCCCTGGTAACCGCCGTGCCCAGATTTCCATTGGCACCGGTGATGATGACTGTTTGCATACAATTCAATTAAAGAGAGGATGATGGGTTTGAGAAAACGATTTTCCTTCCTATTGTAATCCAATTTACGAAAACAACCCCAATACCCATGGCAGGAAAAGGAAAAGTCCGATGGGCATGCCACCCTTTGTAAAAACTGTATCCGCTGGATCCGTTAAAAAGGCTGACCATGCGTATGCCTGATCAGTTCCCGGCTAAGTGCCGGAATGGCGTGCATGGATTTCAAAAAAATGGAGGTTGTCGTTGTGTTCCCAAAAAAATACTGCACCCATCGGCCGATTTTTGTCCGTAAACCAAATTGTTCCTGCCACTGCCTGGTATACCGAAGTTCCATCTCCTCTCTATCGATAACGCCTTTTAAAAACAAAGGGATCGATTCCATGGCAAGTTTACCGGCATGCATCGCCATACTCATTCCGTTTCCGCAAAGGGGAGTGATCATCCCGGCTGCATCCCCCAGGAGTAATACATGGTTTTCCACCTGCGTTTTTTGTTGAAAACTTACCTGCGAAATCGTAAGAGGTTGAGAATAGAGGAATTCCGCTTTTGAAAAAATATCGGCCAATCTTGGATTGGCGGAAAGTATTTCCCTTTCCATAACAGGAATCGACTGATTCGATTGCTTCAGGTTGTCTGCAGTTGTCAGGTAACACAAACAACAGGTTGTATCTTCGATCTGAGAGATTCCGCAATAACCATTGTGAAAATTATGCAGTGCGATGGTATCGGAAGGATGGGGATATCTGATATGGTATTTCACCCCGATATAGTGATTCATTTTAGAAGGTCTTGTTAGGACAAAAGCCCTGTTCCACTTAAGATCCAGGTTGCTTCTCTTGCCAAAACTGCCCACGGCTACCTTACTTGAGAACACGCCAACACCGGTTTCCAGTTCAAAGAGACCGGATGAGTAGGTTATGTTGGACACCCTGGTTCCTGTCAACAAGGTGACACCCTTCTCTTTTGCAAGGAGACTGAGCGAATGATCCAGTTTGTACCGGCTGATGCCAAATCCGCCCAATGGAAGTTTGAAGTCATAGATCCGTCCCCTGCCATCAGAAATCCGTAAGGAACGGATAATGGGTAAGGACCAATGATTGAGATCGAGACCGCAACGTTGTAAAAAATCCCAGCTTTCCAGGCTGATATATTCGCCGCAAACTTTATGAAAGGGATAGGCTTCTTTTTCAAATAGAATCACTTTATAACCCGCATCTGCCGCCTGGATAGACAGGGTAAGACCTGCCAATCCACCTCCTACTATGGCTATATCATATGTATCAGCTACTTTATTCTGCATGCTGGTAAATGATAAGATGACGAAATGCCCATTGCCAGCTGATCGCCGGATTACGGATACCGGCTTTCCAACAAAGTTGCTGCCACTCCTTTTTTACAAACCCCCTGGCTACGCTCAGAGGGGCATCATGTTTGACCAGATATGAGGAGGAGAACCAGCTTGTCAGCAGCGCAATGGAATCATGTGCAAGCCAGTGCCGGTGAAGGTCGTTGATAAAAAAACCCAGCAGACTGTTGTCCCGCATCCAGGCTAACTGAAACAAAAGCTGTTCTTCCGTAAAGTGGTGACAGAATAAACTGGAAAAGATTATATCTGGTTTTCTGTCGAAACTCACCGCTGCATAATCTGAAACGATCCATTGATCCTTCGCAGTAAATAAGGGATTTTCACGGGCTACTTCGATACAGCTTTCCTTCCAGTCGATACCGATACAGGTAATCAGTATGTTATTGCTTTGAGACCACCGTACGATAGCGGCGAGATTATCTCCTCCCCCACAACCGATTTCACAGACAATGATTTCCTTTTTTCCGGAGGCCAGTTTTTTAAATCCTTTTCTTGTGATCGAATGTCCGCCCAGCCAGGTATTGATGGTGTTTAACTCCAGCATGTTTTGCCTGATATCCGCAAAAGGGATATCATCTGCATCCAGTAGCTCTTTTGTATATGATCGCTGTTCAAATCTCATGAACGTTCTGCAATAAATGTTTCCATGGTGAGACCGGGTCCAAAAGCCATACCCAGTATCCGGGCTGATTTTTCCTGCAATGCTTCCATGATTTCCTTCAACACAAACAAGACAGTTGGCGATGACATGTTTCCATAGTCAGACAGCACTTTTCTGGAATAAGCCAGGTCCGCTTGATCCAGATGCAATTTATTTTGCACCATGTCCAGTATTCGTTTACCACCCGGATGTATGCACCAATGTGTAATATCAGATAAGTCAAGTTGGTTTTGACGCACGGCTTCGCTGACCAACGACAGGATGTCTTCCTGGATCAGTTGAGGTACATAACTGCTCAACGTCATCAGAAAACCCTGACTGCTGAGCTTCCACGACATATCGTCCTTCCCTTTTTGAACAACATGGGAATAAAAACCGCGGAGAGATAAGGAATGTTTTGTTTTGAGCTGGTTGGAAACCAGAATAGCAGCCGAACCATCTGCGAACAACAGGCTGCTGGCGGCATTATCTTCCGTAAAAGCCTGTTGAAAATGCAGGGTGCAGAATTCCGTACAAACAATCACCACATTCGAGGCTGGTGTACTTTCACAGATCATCCTGGCAAGTTTCAGTGCATGTATGGCTGCATAACAACCCATGAAATTCAGCGAAGTCCGGAATATATCCGGTCGCAGCTGTAGGGCTGATAGGATTTCCAGATCCAATCCCGGCGCACGCATGCCCGTACAACTCACGGTGATGAGGTGTGTAATCGCTTCTTTGGCGATATGCGGTTCAATACATTTTTCGATGGCCTGTACGGAGAGTGTTGCTGCAGACTGATCATAGCGTTCCATCCTTTGTTCCAGTGTAGGGAACGAGTTTTCTTTTTCCTGCGGAATAAAGGTCCAGTCAGCTGAACTTCTGCCATAATCAGCAATCACCGAATATCTTTTCTCGATTCCGCTATGCTTATAGAGAAATTTCAGTTTTCTCCGGTCTGTTTCATCCAGCCCATAGGCATCCTGCATAAAGGATAGGATTTCCATCTGGGGATGACAATGTTCGGGTAAGGCTGTAGCAATGGATATGATTTCAGTCAAAATAAGAAAGTATTAATAGCGTGATAAATCCCAGATTGGTGCAGGTGGATGCCAGCCAATTCATTTGCATGGTATGGTTGAAATCTGCTTTTGAAGCATCTTTCCAGACCCTGGCAAACCATCGTAAGAAATATACCAGAACCGGGAGAAAAAAGATTTGCAGGATGGAAAAATAAAGCAGGTGATGTGCTTCCCGGTAATACAGGAACAATAAATAAAAAGCAACCAGATAGACAAGAGCGCAAAAAAGAAAGGTACCCCTGATACCGAGCATACGTGATAGGGTGTTAACCCCATCTTTCTCATCCTGCAGGTGCTGATAAATCTGTGTAATGGGATAAAAACCTCCGATCAGCATACA
>JAGWTX010000196.1 GCA_028875955.1 Bacteroidota bacterium
GTCGATTGCTTCCGCCAATTACAAACAAACGGAAGCCATCTATCTGCCGCAATTGGCCTTATCCTATACAGGAATGAGCACCAACAATCCGTTGAATGCATTTGGGTTCAAACTGCAGCAGCAATCCATTACTGCCAGTGATTTCAATCCCGCCCTGCTCAACCATCCAGGTGCCACAGCAAATTTCACAACCGCACTGGAATTGCAACAACCGATCCTGAACATGGATCTGCTGTACCAGCGCAAGGGCGCAGAAAAACAGGTGGAGGTTTATCAATACAAACAACAGCGGACACAGGAATATCTGCGATTTGAAACACAGAAGGCCTATCTGCAATTACATTTTTCCTATGCAGCTGTCAACGTGCTCGAAGAAGCGCTTGCTACGGCCAAAGCGGTCTATACGTCTACCAATAACCATTATAAACAGGGATTGATACAGCAATCGGATCTGCTGGCGGTACAGGTGCAGGTGGCTGGTATAGAAACAAAACTGGCGAAAGCAAAAAGTATGATCCGGAATGTATCCGACAATCTGAGTGTACTGATGGGTAAACCGGAAGGAACTGTGTATACCACCACCCTGACAGGATCGGATACCGCATTCGTTCCGGACAATATACAGACGGTTCCCGATACCAGGGCCGATTTTATGGCGATGAAAAAAGCCATTGAAGCCAGTGACCTGATGATCGAATCCGGCAAAAAAAGCTATCTGCCCAGGGTCAATGCCTTTGGCTCTTATCAGCTCAACGATAACCGGGTGGCAGGTTTCGGGGCAGGCGCTTATCTCGCAGGTGTGCGCGTTTCCTGGGATATTTTCAAAGGGAACACAACAAAAAACAGTATCACCAGACAGACCCTGGAAAAAAATAAATTATCTGTATCCCTTACCCAGCAACAGGAAGAAAGTAATCAGGCGCTTGCCAGGACCCGGAGAGAGATGAACGATAACCTGTTTGAAATCAGCCAGTACAAAACCTCGATCCGTCAGGCTTCCGAAGCGTTGCGGATTTTACAGAACCGTTATGAACAGGGACTGGTTACCACTACCGATGTTATGATGGCTGCCACAAGATTGGCGGAACAAAAATTCAACCTGACACAGGCTGAATTCAACCAGGAGGTAAACCGGATCTTCCTCCAGTTATTAACCACATCCACTAAATAACCTTTAATACAATATCTATGTATAGCACAAAAAAAATCACCAGAAACGTATTGTTCGCATCCGGGTTTGCCCTGTTGGCGGCCTGTTCAGGATCTGAAAAAACAGATGCAAAAGACGCCGGGCAAGAAGCCGCCATTCCAGTCATCGTTGGCCAGCCTGCATCCGGCGAGAGCAGCGGATTCAGTATCAGCGGAGAAGTGGCTTCTTCCCAAACCGCCAATATCAGCACAAGGGTTATGGGTTATATCACCCGGTTGAATGTGAAAGTGGGTGATCATGTAAACAAAGGCCAGCTGATCGCCAGTATCAGCAACAACGATATCCTTGCCAAAAGGGCACAGGTGGATGCCATGATTGCCGAAGCCGAAGCAGCCGCCAAAAACGCACAAAAAGACTTTGACAGGTTCACAGCATTGTATCAACAACAAAGCGCATCTGCCAAGGAACTGGATAATGTTACCCTGCAGTATAACGCAGCCAAAGCAAGAGTGGAATCCGCCAGACAAATGCGCAATGAAGTGAACGCACAGCTTTCCTATACCAGCCTGACCGCTCCTTTTTCCGGAACAGTAACACAAAAACTGGCCGATGCCGGCAGTATGGCCAGCCCTGGTATGACCCTTGTTACCATCGAGCAAAGTGGTAACTATGAGATAAACGCTTCAGTACCCGAGTCTGAGATCAACCAGCTCAAACAGGGGATCCCTGTCAATGTCCAGATCAAATCGATCAACAGACAATTTATCGGGACCCTCACACAAATCAATCCTTCCTCCCAGTTTACGGGCGGACAATACCTGGTAAAGATCAGTGTACCCGAAAAGGAAAAAGCCGGATTGTATGCAGGCATGTATGCAAACATTGACATACCCAATACAAATAAAAAAACAAGTGCAACGGTTCCTTCTGCGGTATTGGTACCGGTAGCCAGCATCATCCATAAAGACCAGCTGACCGGATTATATACCATCAGCGATCATCAAACGGCGCTGCTGCGCTGGGTAAGGCTGGGCAAGACCTATGGCGATCAGGTGGAAGTGATTTCCGGATTAAGCAGCAATGAGCGTTTTATTGTGCACGCAGACGGCAATCTCTATAATGGAGCCCTGGTAAGAATCAAAAACTAATCGGGAAACATTCACCAAACCTATTTATTACCACATTTCAATTTTCAATATGCAACAAGGATTTTCAGGAAAAATTGCCAATGCATTCATCAGGTCGAAACTGACCATACTCCTGATGATCGCATTCTTACTGATCGGTGCGTATAGTACGTATCTGATTCCCAGGGAAGAGGAGCCGCAGATAGAAGTGCCGATTGCAGATATCATGGTCGGATATCCCGGTGCGGAACCCAAAGAAGTGGAATCAAAAGTTACAGCCCCGCTGGAGAAGATCATTTCCAATATCAAGGGAGTGGAATATGTGTATTCCACAACCATGAAAGGCCAGGCCATGCTGATCGTACAGTTTTATGTGGGCCAGGATGTGGAACGTTCGCTTGTAAAACTGTATAACGAGATCCTTAAGAACATGGATAAGATGCCACAGGGTGTAACACTGCCCCTGGTAAAATCCAGAGCCATTGACGATGTGCCTGTTTTAGGTCTCACATTGTGGAGTGAAAAATATGACGATTATGCCTTGCAGCAAATAGGCCAGGAAGTAACCAACGAGATCAAAAAGATCCCGGATGTGGCTGCCATCAATATCATCGGAGGCAGAAGCCGCCAGGTGAAAGTGATACTGGACAAGGATAAGATGGCAGAGAACCATCTCGATTTTCTGAGCATTGCCAAACAGATCCAGGCAAGTAATGCAGAATTGTTTTCAGGTAACCTGTTAAAGGAAGACACCGCTTTTGCCGTTCAGACGGGTAATTTTCTGCACAGCGCGGATGATGTTGCCAACCTGATTGTCGGCTCCAATCAGCAGATGCCGGTATACCTGAAACAGGTAGCAAAAGTGGTAGACGGACCGGAAACACCCAGTCAGTATGCCTTCTTCGGTTATGGCAAAGCAGATACCAGCGGCGCCAACCATTACCGTTCCTCTTACCCGGCGGTTACTTTGTCGATTGCCAAAAAGAAAGGCGCAGATGCCATGAAATTGTCTGAAAAGATTCTGGCAAAAGTGAATCAGTTGAAAAAAGAAGTGATCCCGGATGACGTGATCGTATCCACCACCCGTAATTATGGCGAAACCGCATCAGAAAAAGTTTCCGAATTATTGTTTCACCTTTTCATTGCCATCGTTGTCGTAACCCTATTCGTGATGCTGGCCATGGGTTGGCGGGGAGGACTGGTCGTATTCTTATCCGTACCCGTCACATTCGCCCTTACCCTTTTCTCCTATTATATGCTGGATTATACCCTGAACCGTATCACGCTGTTCGCGCTGGTCTTTATTACGGGTATCGTTGTGGATGATTCGATCATCATTGCGGAGAATATGCACCGGCATTTCAAAATGAAGCGGCTTCCGTTTTTACAGGCAGCCATTTATGCCATCAATGAAGTGGGTAATCCGACCATCCTGGCAACCTTTACGGTGATTGCGGCGGTATTGCCGATGGCATTTGTTTCGGGTCTGATGGGTCCTTATATGAGCCCTATGCCGATCGGCGCCTCCATTGCCATGATGCTGTCATTGATTGTTGCATTGACCCTTACTCCTTATCTGGGTTATATCTTCCTGAGGGAAAAAGAAAAACCCGAAGAAGAAAAACCACCCGTACCCCTGGAGAAAACCGGCATCTATAAAATTTATGATGCTTTTATACATCCCTTGCTGGAAACCAGGTGGAAGCGCTGGGTATTCATCCTGAGTATTGTGGTGGTTTTGCTGGGATCCCTGAGTATGTTCTATACAAAGGCAGTAGCTGTGAAAATGTTACCCTTTGACAACAAGAATGAATTTCAGGTAATCATCGATATGCCCGAAGGAACGACGCTGGAAAAAACAGCGGCAGTTACCCGGGAAATAGCAGACTATGTTTCACGGGAGCCCATGGTGATGAATTACCAGGGATATGTAGGAACCGCAGGACCCATTAGTTTTAACGGCCTGGTTCGTCACTATGATCTCCGTCGCGGTGATAATATCGCCGATATACAGGTGAACCTGATCAACAAGGAAAAAAGAAAATTGCAGAGTCATGCCATTGCCAAATCCATGCGGGCAGGTGTGCAGGCGATTGCCAAAAAATACCAGGCCAATGTAAAATTGGTGGAGGTTCCCCCCGGACCTCCGGTTTTATCCACCCTGGTGGCGGAAGTATATGGCCCGAACTATGATCAGCAGATCGCAGTAGCACGGCAGATCAAACAACTCTTTAGCAAGACTGAGGATGTGGTGGATGTGGATTGGCGTGTTGAGCACGACCAGCCTTCCTTCCAGGTGGTGGTTGATAAAGAGAAAGCTGCCAGAGCCGGTGTTGCGAGTGCACAAATCGTTGCAACAGTGAATGCGGCATTATCGGGTGATGTGGTTGGTAACCTGCACCGCACCAGCGATTATGCAGAAGTGCCCATTTCCTTACAGGTATCAGATGCCGATAAATCAGATCTCAACGATATCAGAAACCTGAAAGTCATCAACCAGCAGGGTAATGCGGTTCCCATTGGCGATCTGGTTTCCATACAGAGAGGCATCAAGGAAAAAAGCATCTACCGGAAAAACCAGAAAAGAGTGGTGTATGTAACCGCAGATATGGCCGGTGTACTGGAAAGTCCTTCCTATGCCATGAGCAATATTTCTGATAAACTAAAATCTATCCAGCTACCCAAGGGATTTACTTTGAAGGAAGAATATACCCACCAACCTGAGATGGAAGACAATTTCACCCTGAAATGGGATGGCGAATGGCAGATCACCTATGAGGTATTCAGGGATCTGGGTATCGCATTCCTTGTGGTAATCCTGATCATTTATATGCTTATCGTGGGATGGTTCCAAAACTTTACCGTTCCCATTATCATGCTGGCGGCTATTCCGCTCTCACTGGTGGGAATCATCATCGGTCACTGGATGATGGGGGCTTTCTTTACTGCCACTTCCATGATCGGTTTTATCGCACTGGCAGGTGTGATGGTCAGGAACTCGGTGCTGCTGATCGATTTTATCAA
>JAGWTX010000197.1 GCA_028875955.1 Bacteroidota bacterium
TTAACAACCACGAACTTACACTGTGAACGACAGAGACCCAATAAGGTATATTATCAGCAAACCATTGTGGGTGAGTATTTGCTGATATTTTGATTGAAGAAAAAGTTGTTCTTGAAATAAAAGCTGCGGAAACATTGGTTATTGCGCATGAACTTCAATTAATCAACTATTTGAAAGCAACTGATAGGGAAGTTGGCATCCTATTCAACTTTGGCAAGCAGCCGGCCTTCAAACGAAAATGCTTCACCAACGACAAAAAAATCCGTTAACATCCGCCCAATCCGTGTCATCCGTGTGCCAAATCCCCCAGCACATTTTTATGCATATGCGTTAAAAAACGATGCATCTCATTCATATCCTTCACATCATCCACGATCAGCATGAATAGCCTGCCGGTCTGTTTCAACCTTGCCTTATTGGTTCCGGTTTGCAGATAAGCCAATACTTTTTTAAACAGTGCCGATTCGAAATAGGGGGAGTCGGGCCGGTTGATAAAATAACAGCGGAGCGTATCCTCCTTCAATGCCATTTTCTCGAATCCCATGGCCACACCCATCCAGCGGCATCTGACGGTAGTAAACAGATCTTCCACCTGGGGAGGAATGGGGCCAAAGCGGTCCTGCATTTCTTTGTAAAAATCCTGCAGCTCTTCTTCCTTTTCACAACTATCCAGACGGGTGTACAAGGACAATCTTTCAGTAATACTTTCCACATAACTATCCGGTATCAGTATCTCCAGATCGGTATCGATCGTGCAGTCGCTGACAAAATCATCCTGTTTGCTGATCTCTTCCTGGAACAGGTCTTTGAAGGAAGTTCTTTTCAATTCCCGAATGGCTTCCTCGAGGATCTTCTGGTACATTTCAAAACCGATCTCGGCCATAAACCCGGTCTGTTCTCCGCCTAACAGATTACCTGCACCACGGATATCCAGGTCGCGCATAGCAATCTGAAAACCACTACCCAGATCACTGAACTGCTCCAGTGTCTGTAATCTTTTTCTGGAGTCTGTGGGAAGTGAACTCATCGGCGGCCCCAGCAGATAACAGAAGGCTTTTTTATTGCTCCGTCCTACCCTTCCTCTTAACTGGTGAAGATCACTCAGCCCGAAATGATGCGCATTGTTTACGATGATGGTATTCACATTCGGAATGTCTACGCCGCTTTCCACAATATTGGTACAAACCAGCACATCATATTTCTTGTCGATAAAATCCAGGATCCTTTCTTCCAGTTCATGCCCTTCGAGCTGTCCGTGGGCAAAACCGATGCTCAGATCCGGACAAAGACCCTGGATCATGGCACACATTTCCGCTAAACCCATTACGCGGTTGTGTATAAAAAACACCTGTCCGCCTCTTTCGGTTTCATAATAAATGGCTTCCCGGATAAAATCGTCATTGAAAACCCGCACTTCCGTCTGAATCGGTTGACGGTTGGGGGGTGGCGTATTGATGATGCTAAGATCACGGGCCCCCATCAGGCTGAACTGAAGGGTTCTGGGAATGGGCGTTGCAGTCAATGTTAAACAGTCTACATTGGTCTTCAGGGTTTTTAGTTTTTCCTTATGTCCCACCCCGAATTTCTGTTCCTCATCAATGACCATGAGACCCAGGTTTTTAAACTTCACTTCCTTACCCAGTATGCCATGAGTTCCGATGATGATATCGATCTTTCCTTCTTCCAGTCTTTTCAGGGTTTCTTTTTTTTCCCTGGAGGATTTGAACCGGTTGATAAAATCGATCGTAACCGGAAAATCCTTTAACCTTTCCTGGAAAGTCTTGTAATGCTGAAAGGCGAGGATGGTGGTAGGAACCAATACGGCTGCCTGTTTCCCGTCGAGACAGGTTTTGAATGCTGCGCGGATGGCCACTTCTGTCTTGCCGAACCCAACGTCTCCGCAAACCAGCCTATCCATCGGGCTTTCACTTTCCATGTCTTTTTTCACATCGGCCGTCGCCTTGCTCTGGTCGGGTGTATCCTCATAGATAAAGGATGCTTCCAGTTCGGTTTGCATATAGTTATCCGGCGAATGAGCAAAACCCTGTTGTGCTTTTCGTTGTGCGTATAATTTGATCAGATCAAATGCAATCTCCTTGACCTTGCTCTTGGTTTTTTCCTTCAACCGGTTCCATACATCCGATCCCAGTTTGTTGATCTTAGGAACCGTTCCCTCCTTACCCGTATACTTGGAAATCTTATGCAGTGAATTGATATTCACATAGAGAATATCATTGTCCTTGTAAAGGATCCGGACCGCTTCCTGCACTTTTCCGTTGGCCTCAATTTTTTGCAAACCGCTATAGGTGCCAACTCCATGATCG
Organism: Bacteroidota bacterium; assembly: GCA_028875955.1. Taxonomy (GTDB): domain Bacteria; phylum Bacteroidota; class Bacteroidia; order Chitinophagales; family Chitinophagaceae; genus Sediminibacterium. The sequence goes on from JAGWTX010000197.1 coordinate 2,325, forward strand.
ATATGCGTTACATAATCGCCCGGTTGCAGATCCCGCAGGGTTTTTAGCGTGATGGCCTTGTTTTTATTGTATGCCTGCTTGACCTTATACTTGTGATAGCGCTGGAAGATCTGGTGATCGGTATAACAGACCATTTTCAGGTCCTCATCAATAAATCCTTCATGAATCCCCGTAGCAATGGGTACAAACTGAATCTCAGTATTCAGATCGGCAAAAATGCTGTTGAGCCTTTCCAGCTGTTTTACCTGTTCTGCAAAAAGGTAAATGCTATAACCTGCAGCCTCATGCATTTTCAGGTCTTTGATCAACAGATCGAACTGGCGGTTGAAAGAGGGTTGTATGCGGGTATGGAATTCAATTTCAAAATGGGAAAGATGGGGTTTAAACCCAAACTCGATAAGATGTCTAGACTGAAGTTTCTCTTCTATTTCAAAGCTGGGTACAAAATCATCCGGTTTGACCTCTTTCAGGATCTTGGTTTCGTCTTCTTCCTCATCGTTCTGCATGCGATACCCGTCGTCCAGCAAAGACATAAACCCTTTCAGGTCTTCTTCCTGCTGATCCATTTTTTCGCGGATCACATCCCAGTCTTTTAACCACACAATCGTGTTCTCAGACAGGAACTCCAGTAGGGAAACCTTTTCGCCTGTTGTGAACTGTGTTTCGATATTGGGGATGATGGTGACCTGTAATAATTTTCTTTCGCTCAACTGGGTTTCCGGGTCAAAGATGCGGATACTGTCCACTTCATTCCCGAAGAGTTCCACCCGGTAGGGTTTTTCATTACCAAAGGAGTAGATATCCAGTATGCCCCCGCGAAGGGCGAATTGACCAGGTTCATAGACAAAATCCGTCCTTTCAAAACCATACATCACCAGCAATTCCATCAGACTTTCCGGCTGGATGGTATCATTGGCTTTGATGCTGATGAGATTGCTGCTCAGGGTATCGGGCAGGACAACTTTTTCAAACAAAGCTTCCGGATAGGTAACGATGATTTTCCGGTTACCGCCTGCAGCGAGTTTCATCAGGGCCTCTGCCCGGAGCATCACATGTGAGGAGTTGAGTAAACGGAAGTTTTTCCGGTTCCGGAAAGAAGAAGGAAAATAAAAAAGATCCAATGCGCTGGTCAGGTTCTCCAGGGTATTGTGAAAATAAGCGGCTTCTTCCGCATCGTTCAGAACTACGAGGTGGTTCAGTTGTTGGCAGTGGGGATGCATAAAAACGGCACTCACCACAAACTCCGAACTGCTGCCCTGTAGGTTTTTGAGAAATATTTTTTGGGGTTCGGCAAAAGAAAGCCTGTCCGCCAGCTGAAACAGGTGGGGGGAATTTTGCAACTGTTCCTGCAACACATTCAGATTCATAGCCACAAAGTCAATTCCGACATAAAGAAGGCAAAGGTAATAAAAAGCGATCAGCGATCCGCAGGGATGTGGTTTCCATAGAGTAAAAGAACCGGGAACAAAACCGTTTCTATCCGTCATGCCGGATTACGCTGGTAAACAGGGACTGCTATTTGTTAAAAATTCGCTTTGGAAGAAACCGAGAGCTTTGCATTGGTTAATTTTCCCTCTTCTACTTCGAACAGGGCAATCCGGTTTTGGCTGTCGAAGAGATTGGCATAAAAATGATCACCCTGTTTCACAAACAAGGAATAGGAACCCACCGGAAGGGCCACCTGAAATGCACCGGTACTATCTGTTTCCACAGAGGCAACCCATTTGGTACGAATGGACGTATATACCGGGGATTGCCCGATTTGCTGAACATCCGACAGACGGGTTGGTTCATAAACAAAAACGGTGGTCTTAACCCCTCTTGGAACTGCAGGCTCAGCTCCTTTCATGGGCATCTGGTTACCGATTTGTTCGGTTACTGTACCCTGAATTCCCTGTTTTATGGCATTCCGGGCGGCTTTTTTCGCAGAAGAACAGGCTCCTGATAGTAACAGAATGGAAAAAAGAAAAAAAAGATTCCGTTTCATACATCGGTTTGAATGATGAAAGTATCTAATTTAGTGAATATTCGCCCTGAAAAATATTCAAAAAAAGTGCGAAAGGTAAATCCCCTTGGTTATGACGAAAATAAAATGGCTGGCTGTTTTGGGTTTTATGGGTTTTGCGGGAATGGCTTCTGCACAAACTACGACCAATGAAAGAATCCTGAAACAGGCTTCTGTAGGGTATAAACTGGCGTTTGATGCCAACTATGCCAAAGCTATGTCTATGGCCAAACAAAAAGGCTGGGAATTAACCATTCAATCCAAAAACGGAAGAAAGGGCGTACTGATTGGGGTAGACAATTTTGGATATCCCAAATATTACATGACCAATAACAATACCATTGCTGCTGCCACAACCCGTGCCAACCAGCTTTGGCCTGGCGGATCAACCGGTTTGAGCCTGAACGGCAGTTCGGCCAATATGAAAAATAAGATTGCTATCTGGGATGGGGGATCCGTTTTGGGTTCCCATGTTGAACTGACCGGGCGTATTACACAAAAAGACAACCCCTCCAGTATCAGTGACCATGGCACACACGTAGCCGGAACCATGATCGCTTCCGGAGTTAATCCGGTTGCGAAAGGAATGGCGTATGGGGTACAGGGCATGATCGCTTATGATTTTAACAATGACCAGTCCGAGATTGCCAGTGAAGCACCGGGTCTGGTTGTTTCCAATCACTCTTATTCCATCATTTCAGGATGGAATTTCAATACTTCCCAAAACCGCTGGGAATTCAATGGTAAATCCACGGATAATGAAGATTACAAGTTCGGGTATTACAGTAATGATTCTCAGACACTCGATTCCATCGCCTACAATGCCCCTTATTACCTGATTGTAAAATCAGCCGGTAATTCCAGAAGTGAAAATGGCCCTGCCGTAGGACAACCCTATTACCGTTATAACGCAAGCGGGGTGATGGCTT
>JAGWTX010000198.1 GCA_028875955.1 Bacteroidota bacterium
TGAGAGGCAGAAACCGCAAACATCCCGATGATGATTGTCAGTATTTTTCTCATGACCTAAAATTAGGAATTACCATTTTTTTTAACCCCTCCCTTCAGTAGCATTTTTGTTAAAATTTCCGGAATGTGCAGGAGTACTGTATGTAACAAAGAGTATCTTTATTCCTATGCTGGGTAATCTTTTTTTACTTTCCTTTTTTCAGGACTGCTGGAAATGGCTGGATCGGGTAGATACCGGCCTGTTTTTGAAAATCAACACCCAATGGACCAGTCCTTTTCTGGACAGGGTATATCCCTGGTGGCGGGATGCCAATACCTGGTTTCCGGTCTATCTGTTTTTTATTGTATTTGCCCTGATGAATTTCGGTAGGAAGGCTTTTCTCTGGATACTTTTTGTGATTTTAACGGTAACCCTCACCGATCAGGCAAGCAGTAATTTCATAAAGAATTTTGTCACAAGACCCCGACCCTGTCAGGATATGAACCTGATCATGAATGCAAGGTTATTATTGGATCATTGTCCCAATAGTTTTAGCTTCCCCTCATCGCATGCCACCAATCACTTTGGTTTTGCCATGTTTATTTTTATCACGCTTCAACCCGTGCTGAAAAAATGGGGTTACCTGTTTTTTCTCTGGGCGGGCACCATCAGTTACGGACAGGTGTATGTTGGGGTGCATTATCCCATTGATGTCTGTTTCGGCACACTGTTGGGTTGTTGCCTGGGTTATCTTACGGGTACCCTGTTTAATAAAAAGATCGGTCTGCCGTTTGCAGATTTTGGTTTACAGCCTCAGTAACCAAATACCGATTCTTTTATGGACAGCATGACTGGATAAATCTTTTCCACCAAAGCTTCTGCCCGGGGATCGGGATAACCCAGGTAGATATCATAATCTTTGGGTCCTTCATTGGTAGGGGCATGATAGGTCAGCGTAATATGTTTTTCTTCGGTAAAACGGGTAAGCAAACGATAGACGGTTTGTCCGGTATAGTTACCGACCCACTCATCCAGCAGCGACAGGTCCAGGGAGAGGGTTCTGGACGTCAGCTGGTAATCATCCGGGAAAAAGATAATTTCCGAAGGATCCAGCAGATGTGTTTGTTCTTCTGCAATCAATAAGATCCGTTCAGCTTCTTTACTGATGGCTACATAGGGATATTGCGGATGCGCATCCGGATATAGTAGCAGGTATAAATGGAAGGTAAGCGGCATAGGGAATCTTGTTTAAAAATAACCCATTTGTCGGTAGGGCTCGTCCGATTTTCCAAATGCAACTATGGGGAATGGGGATGAAAAATCCATGGGAAAGCATGCGACTGCATTTTCAGTAAACCCGAAAACCCGATTTCGCAGGGATTAACTAGATTTGAGCCCATAATATGACCGAAGTAATCATACTACTCATCCTGATCCTGATCAACGGACTGTTTTCCATGGCCGAAATCGCACTGGTTTCTGCAAGGAAAGCCCGTTTGGAGGCACAGGCCCTGAAAGGGGATGTGGATGCCCGAAGAGCTTTGCATATGGCCGGCCATCCCGAAACATTTTTGTCAACCGTTCAGATCGGGATAACCCTCATCGGGGTATTAACGGGTATCTATTCAGGCGATAGTTTTAAAGCCCCCTTGGAGGGATGGCTGCAGAAATTTGAGCTGCTCAGGCCATACAGCAGTACCATTGCCACCACCCTGATCGTGATCGTGCTAACCTATCTTTCACTGGTATTGGGTGAACTGGTGCCCAAACGGATCGGTCTGAGCAACCCGGAGAGAATTGCCAAGCTGACATCTGCTCCCATGCAGGTGGTTACCTGGATCACTTTCCCCTTTACCTGGTTGCTGAGTATTTCTGCAAACCTGATCATCCGGTTGCTGAATATCAAGACCCAGGACAACCAGGTTACGGAAGATGAGATCAAAGCCATCATCAATGAAGGAACCGAACATGGTGCCATTGAAGAGGCGGAACAGGATATCATTGAAAGGGTCTTTCACCTGAGTGACCGGAACATCACTTCACTGATGACGCACCGGACGGATATCATCTGGCTGGATGGGAACCAGACAGTGGCACAGGTGAGGGATGAAATGGAAGATATGGTGCATTCGGTTTATCCGGTTTGTGATGAGGATATCGATCATATCAAAGGCGTGGTAACCATCAAGGATCTTTTTTCGGCGGATGAAATGGCTTCAGTTTTCTCCATAATGAAGGAAGCCATGTATGTACCGGAAAACAATTCGGCCTACCAGGTATTGGAAAAATTCAAACAGACCAAGATACACCAGTGTTTTATCGTGGATGAATACGGAAGTGTGCAGGGGCTGATGACCTTGAACGATATCCTCGAAGCGATTGTAGGGGATATACCCCAGGAAGAAGATGAGGATTATGAGATTGTAGAAAGGGCCGACGGGACTTTTCTGATTGATGCACAGATACCCTTTTATGATTTCCTGTCCCGCTTTGATAAGACGGAATGGATGATGGAAGGCGACCAGGATTTTGATACCCTGGGGGGATTCATCATTCACGAACTGGAGAAAATCCCGGTCACAGGCGATACCCTGGTCTGGAAGATCTTTACATTTGAAATCGTGGATATGGATAACCACCGGATCGATAAGATATTAGTGACGGTGGAAGCGGATGTTTAGAAACTGTTTGCTTTACTGAATACATTCAATGCAAAGAGGTGAGCCGTGGCCCACCTCTTTTTTGCTTGCTTACAACCAACAGATTTGAAATTTATCTTGGATTTCTATCTCTGGCAGTTGTGTATTTGTACTCAATGGGTAAGAAATATGAGCTGCCACCATTTACTGAAATAACAGTTGCATTGGTTCCCAGATTATTACTTGGCGTATAGGTTTGAGAGGCAAAACTCAGGTTAAACCAGGCCTGTCTACCCGTTGGAGTATACATGGCAGCCTGATTAAATACACCACCAGCGCCATCTTTATAAAGTGAATAGGCTGGGTTTACAGCATAGTCAACACCAAATACACCTTGTGGATAATTGGTAGGACCGGGATTCACACTTCCTACCAGATTTTTCTGAATATACAAACTGTTATCTTGTCTCTGTAATTGAACTGATCCATTCACATACCCGGTACTTGAAATAATTGTTTTTAACAGGGGTGATTTTATGATCCATCCGGGTACTAAAGAGATCACTTTAACTTCTACGGTATCCAGGGGTTCTCCTGCATTCCCAGCCCTGGTCCTGTATCTGGCAGCTTCGGATAGAGATTGGTTGTTACTATTGTTAAAATACCAGTTGTTGAAAAATGAACTTGATCCGATAATACTATCCGTTCTTATACTGCCGTTACTGATGTTGGTGAAAGGGAAGCCAGGGCTGTTGTTACTATAGTTGTAAGGGGAGAATATGGTATTGAAATAGTTTGGAAACGCGTTACCGTTGGCCGCATATACTTTCTTCCCGTTTTTGTCATCCGGGAATTGTACATAATATCCATAAGCGGAACCGGATGAAATATTAAATCCGGCAGTTGCAGATAAAGTGGTACCTACTGAATCAATTCTGGGAACTGCAGAACTGGCATCTTCATCCTGCCAGGCATTCACAAAAAGTTTCTGTTGAACTTTTATATTCGGATAGGAAGTTACAAAAGATCCATCCGGCAGTTTAATAGTAAACTTGCCATTTGCATCACTTAAAGTGGCAAATTGATAAACGGCACTAACTCCATTCAGGTTAAGTGTCCCATTAGAAGAAAAAGTTAAAAGCTGACCTGAAATGCCTTCTGCAGCGTCTCCATTTGTCAGATCCAGGTCACCTAACAGGGATCCATTAATTGTATTACGGTTGGTAGCAGCATTATATAGTAAAATGGTAGTGGATTTACTGCTGGTTTGAGCAGAGAAAGAGCCTGAAGTTTGAAGTGCTGATCCCAGTACGGCAAAATTATTTTCTTGAACAAGCACAGAGCCATAGTTGGTGGCGCTGATAACAAAACTTGCGGCTGGATCTATGATCAAACCTTCAAATTTCGCTATACCATTTGCATCGGTTGAAGCTGTTGCGATCGTGGTAGTGCCATATGGCAAAACTGAAACAGTAGCATTGGCTAATGGAGTGCGTCCATTGTAATCAAGTACAGTGACAGCATAATTGTGTTGTAACTGAAGTTTATTGGTTGCGTTGGTGTTGGCCTTATTTACACTGTCGGTCCAGAGCTCATGTGCTTTTTTGATTTGATCATTTAACAGAGCAGTATTTCTGGCAAGGCTGTCAGCAAATTTCAATTGTGCCAATGTATTCGCCTGGTTTTGCATGATTTGAGCCAGCATATTGGTTTGTTTCAGTATTTCGAGTGCTGTTGCTCCGCTGTTGATCAGATTTTGAATAACGATTTTTGCACTGTCACCGCTTCTTTGTATCTGCAGATCTATTTGCTTGATCGCTAAATCGTACGAAAATTTTTGGGTTAAAAGGGTTGTTTGGGCTGCAATGGCATCCTTCTCGCTGAAGGCGTCCTTTTTGCAAGCACTAAATAATGCCGCCACCAGCACAATTGCTGCAATGGGTTTCATGGCTTTAGATAATTGTAACATAATTTGTCTGTTTTGGTTTGTGTATTAAAAATTAGAATTGGTTATTTATGTTTCTTGCTTTTTTTACCAAATGCGGGAATGGAATAACCCAATCCCAGCCGGAAGGAACTTGTTCTGATATTACCGGATACACCCGAAGTGCCGATGTAGGAGTAGTCATCCAATACTGGGGATAAACCACCAACAAAGCGGAAATCAACGAGCAGATCTTGCTGTTTCACCCTATTTGTGTTAAGTGGGAGACTCAGCTGTAAACCTGCTGTAAAACCCCAGTAATATGGCTTGAATTTGTCTACATACTGATTCCCGTTAATGGTTGCGATTACACCTGGAAAATTGTCAACACCGGAAAGCAGGTTGCCTGTTTTCTCGTAGTTTTCTGTTTCACCCAGGGTAATGTTAAGGGTTGGCGCCACATAAACTTTCACAGACCACAAACCTTTTGTACTGACAGAATATGCAGCGCCAACGCTTGACTCCAGGCTGTGTATCAGATAATTGCTCTGTTTGACATTTTTAAAAGTGATGGTAGGGTCAAAACCCAGTGAAGTCAGGTCTGTAAACTTCGTGAGTGATCCACCTGTTGCTGCATAACCGGTTTCTGCATACCAGCTGAAATGTTTGGATGATGCATACGCCAGTC
>JAGWTX010000199.1 GCA_028875955.1 Bacteroidota bacterium
TTTCCATTGATTACCCCCTGATTTGGTAACCGCCTGGATACCTGCCCCAGTAAAATTGCCAATCGAAACATCAATGGGTGAGAGGGTTACCTGTATCTGTTCAATCGATTCCAGTGAAACAGGGGAGATGCCCGCCTGACCACCATTGGTGCCCGAAGCGGATAATCCGAAAACATCGTTTTGAACAGCGCCATCCACATAAAAGGAATTGTACCGGTTATTCTGTCCCCCGAAACCAATGGCGCCTTCTTCCCCTTTTCTCAGCCGGGTATTGGGAACGGCCCTGAGATAATCCGATAACTGTAAGCCCGGAGCAGGCAATTGGTGTAAGAAAGTTTCATCCAGTACCGAACGGTTGCCACCCAGTATGCCGGTTTGTTTTGCTTTGCTGAAAGACCTGACGGTCACATCTGACAACCGGTTGATGGTATCGGGCAGGATCCAATCAGGAAGGGTATTATTTCCCAGACTCAGATAGATTTCATGTATCCTGAGCGTATCATAACCCACACAGGTAAGCGCAAATTCGTAAGGACCGCCCGCAGGCAGGTTTTCCATATTGAACAAACCCTTTTGGCGGGTGATGACCGTATAGCTGGATTGATCGGGCAGGTAATGAATGCGTATACCCACTCCCATGATAGATTCCCCCCTTGCATTGATCACCCTGCCCGTGAGTTGGCTGCTGGTGATCTGAGCATATGACTGAAAGGAAACAACAGTCAACAGGATGGCAAAAAATGCAGAAATTTTCAGGGAAAAAGACATGCTATGAAGGAATCAAAAAATACAATTGGGGAGATCAGGTATTATCCGCTATATCCACCCGTGAAAAAGCGGAAAATTTGCGGTTTTGGTAAAAAATCAGGCTCTTTTGGGATTATACAGGCATTATTCCCGATTTACAAACCTGGGATTGTAATTTTGCCGGATAAAGGATTCTTATGTTAGACAGCATTGAACAGGCTATTGAAGATATTCGTAACGGGAAAATGGTTATTGTGGTGGATGATGAAGACCGTGAGAACGAGGGTGATTTTATCATCGCAGCGCAGCATACTACGCCTGAAGTGATCAATTTTATGAGCAAGGAGGGCAGGGGACTTATCTGTGCCGCATTGACAGAAGAAAGATGTGTGCAACTCGAGCTGGAACCCATGGTTCATTCCAATACATCGCTTCATGAAACCGCCTTTACCGTTTCGGTGGATCTGATCGGGAAGGGTACCACTACGGGTATTTCAGCACATGATCGTGCCAAAACCATTCAGGCATTGGTGAATCCGCACACAAAACCTGCCGAATTAGGCCGACCGGGTCATATATTTCCCCTGCGCGCCAAATCGGGGGGTGTGTTACGCAGAACCGGTCATACGGAAGCCGCAGTAGACCTTGCCCGGCTCGCAGGACTGGAACCGGCAGGCGTTTTGGTGGAAGTCATGAATGAAGATGGTTCCATGGCCAGGCTCCCTCAATTGCTGGAGATCGCTAAAAAGTTCCATCTAAAGATCATTTCCATCAAGGACCTGATCGATTACCGCCTGAAACAGGATTCGCTGATCGAAGAACTGGTGCGGGTGGATATGCCAACCAAATACGGACATTTTACACTGATCGCCTTCCGCGAAAAAACCACAGGTGCCGAACACCTGGCATTGGTGAAAGGAAGCTGGCAGGAACACGAAGCCGTACTTACCCGGGTGCACAGCAGTTGTTTCACGGGTGATATCCTGGGAAGCTTCCGATGCGATTGCGGAGAACAATTACACAAAGCCATGATGATGGTGGAACAGGAAGGAAAGGGCATTATCCTCTACATGAACCAGGAAGGCAGGGGCATCGGATTGATCAATAAACTCAAAGCCTACAAATTACAGGAAGAAGGGATGGATACAGTAGAAGCCAATCTGCACCTGGGTTTTGGCATGGATGAAAGAGACTATGGGGTGGGTGCACAGATATTGCGGTACCTGGGTGCCACCAACCTGAAACTCATGAGCAATAACCCCAGGAAACGGGCAGGGTTAAAAGGCTATGGTCTGGATATTGTTGAAATTGTACCGATTGAAGTCAACCCCAATTCTCATAACCTGAAATATCTCGAAACCAAAAGGGATAAACTGGGTCATGAAATCCTGGGTGAATCATAGCAGGAACAAAAACGGGTCCGGTATTTAACCGGACCCGTTTTTTATCTGTGATAGCCGTTTTCTGCATCTTCCTTTTCTTTCTCCTTGTCATAGGCACGAATGATCGCTTTTACCAGTTTGTGTCTTACCACGTCTTCTTCGGTTAATTCGATATGCGAGATACCTTCGATGTTTTTTAAGATCCTGGTTGATTTTTCCAGACCGCTCCGCATATTTCTCGGCAGGTCAACCTGTGTAGGGTCGCCGGTAATGATGGCTTTGGCATTGGCTCCAATACGGGTCAGGAACATTTTTAACTGAAGGTCATTGGTGTTCTGCGCTTCATCCAGGATGATAAAGGCATTGTCGAGGGTACGGCCGCGCATATAGGCGAGCGGCGCGATCTCAATGGTCCGGGTACTCATGTAATAACCCAGTTTGTCAGCCGGTATCATATCATCCAGGGCATCATATAAGGGACGCAGATACGGGTCGATCTTTTCTTTCAGATCACCGGGTAAGAAACCCAGGCTTTCGCCGGCTTCCACCGCAGGACGGGTTAAAATGATCTTTTTGACCACTTTGTTTTTTAAGGCCCTTACAGCCAGGGCAACAGCCGTATAGGTTTTACCGGTACCGGCAGGTCCGATCGCGAAAACCACATCGTTGCGGTCTACCGCGTGTACCATTTTTTTCTGGTTCTGGGTCCGGGCCCTTACGGTTTTGCCATTGGGTCCGAAAACCAGGATGTCATTGGGGTTGCGGTCTACGAAATTGTCAACGGTTTCCGCATCGTCGCCACCTAAAATCTGTTCAAAATAATTTTCACTCAGATGGCCATTACGTTCCAGATACTGAATGATGAGATCAATCTTTTCTTTTGCTGTTTCAATTTGTTCAGGAGCCCCGCTCAGTTTTAATTGTGTCCCGCGGGAAAGGATCTTTAGGAGAGGGAATTTCTTTTTCAGCAAATCTAATTTTCCGTTGTTTACACCAAAGAATTCAATGGGATTAACGGATTCGAGTGTAATGATGGTTTCTGTCAAACTGTTACGGTTTAATGGATTAGAAAAGAACTGTAAACATCTATTCCAAATTTAATTGGATATCCATATAAATTCCTAACACTTCTTATACACAGATGTGGATAGTGTTTACCTGACACGATACCATTAATTCGTATGGGTTTTGGGAAACCTGTTTGGTCTATAATTTTTTTAGTGCGGCAATGGTTGCTGTCGGATCTGCTGATTTGAAAACCGTATTGCCGGCAACCAGTACATCAGCACCAGCCGCAAGAATGGAGGGCGCATTTTCCAGGGTAACCCCCCCGTCGATCTCTATCAGTGTAGCAAGGTTTTTATCCGTGATCATTTTTTTCAGCTCCGCAATCTTGGAAAGCGTTTGCGGTATGAATTTCTGACCACCGAATCCGGGATTCACGCTCATGATGCAGACAAGGTCAATGTCCTGCAGGATATCACTTAACAGATAAACAGGTGTATGCGGGTTTAAGGCCACACCTGCTTTCATGCCCAATGACCTGATCTGTTGCAGGTTCCTGTGTAAATGCGCACAGGCTTCATAGTGTACGGTAAGGATATCCGCACCGGCTTTTTGAAAAGCTTCCGCATAATTTCCTGGTTCCAGTATCATCAGGTGTACATCACAGGTCTTGGTGGTAGCTTTACACACAGGTTCGATCACCGGGAAACCAAAACTGATATTGGGAACAAATCTTCCATCCATCACATCCAGGTGAAACCAATCCGCTTCACTGGCATTCAGCATGTCACAATCTTTCTGGAGATTCAGAAAATCAGCACTTAACAGGGAAGGAGCGATCAGGGCCATAAGAATTTTTTCTTGAGCGAAGTTGGGAAAATTTATTTTTTCAGAACATTTTATTTGGCGCCGAGTCTTTTCAACGCCTCTTGCGCTTCTGTAATGCCGGGATCGAGTACCAGTGATTTTTGGTAATTCTGAATGGCCGCAGCGGTATTGCCGGTTTTTTCATTGCATTTTGCCAGCCAGTAATAGCCATCGGCATAAGTGTTTTTTACCGTAACCACCGTTTCAAAAATTTTCTCGGCTTCCGTAAGCTGGTTGGCATCATAGGCCAGGAAACCTTTTTCCATATAGGCTTCCATATAATTCAGGTCATTCTCAATACAGGTATTGAATGACTGTATGGCTTTGGCCGTATTCCCTGTCCTGGCATAATACACACCCGTTATAAAACTGCAATGAGCCGTATACTCTCTTCCCATTCGAAGACCCAACACTTCACGACAGATGCGAAGCGATGTGGAATCCTTTCTTTCTGCCAGCAGGTTGGCGGCGCCCAGCATCGCATCAGGTGAGGGATAAATCCGGATGGCAAAACGGTATGACCTGAGCGCACCTGTGGTATCATGTATGTTTTCCTGGAGATTGGCCAAACGGTACCAGAGACCATAATTCAAACTGTCTTTTCTGATCAGGGAATCCATTTGTACAATCGCCTGCGGGTAAGCACCCAGGCTATCCAGCGCATCCACCAGTCTGAAACGTAAACCCACACTGTCGGGATGCTGATCCACACTCGAAAAAAGTTGCCGGATCTGTTCAGGCATTTCCTCTCTTTTCAGGGATTCCGGCGCTTTGGGTGCTGATCCGTTCTGACAGGCGGTAACTGCCAGTAATAACAACAGGGATGACCATCTTTTCATAGGACAAAATTAAGCAGACTAGATGGGTAATGACAGATTTTTGACAAAAGAACTAAAACCGACGCCTATTTTTGCCCAACCTTAACAAATGCCCATATGAAACAATGCTGCATGATTTTTGGAATCCTGGCATCCTGTCTTTTTTTTCCGCCAGTCCATGCCCAGGTGATGGCAGATTCGGTTTTATTTTCCGGGGAAAAACATTTCGCCAATATTCAACAGTTAACTTTTGGGGGAGACAATGCAGAAGCATACTGGAGTTATGACGGTAAATCCATCATATTCCAAAGAACCAATCCAAAGGAAGGTTTGCATTGCGACCAGATCTTTATCGGGAAACTTCCCGAAAAACCCGGAGAGAAATTTACCTATCATATGGT
>JAGWTX010000200.1 GCA_028875955.1 Bacteroidota bacterium
TCTTCACTGGTATTACCCGAAGTATTGCTGGGGAATGCATCTGCATAGGCAGATTTCAAACTAAGCCCATTGGTGGTGGCTGATGCGATGGCGCGATTGGCTGCCGCTGCTGCATTGGTATAGTCACCTTTTTGCAGATAGACCCGGGCAGCCATACCGGCCGCTGCGGCCTTGGTGGCGAAAAAGCCATTCTTGGCAGGCAGTTTTGCTTCGGCATCGGTCAGGTCCTTGATCACCTGTGTATATACTGCAGAAACATTATCGCGTTTAACCTGGTTATCTGCCGTGATCCCAAGGGTAGGGGTTAACACGATGGGTACGCCCGGATTGGTTGTGGGATCACCATCATTCCAGCTTTTCGCATACAATCTCACCAGGTCAAATAAAACAGAAGCGCGGATAAATTTCGCTTCTCCTTCCACCCTGTCTTTTTTGGATGCATCCACAACATTGATTGCAGCCAGTACATTGTTCACATCGTTGATGGCCTTATAACCGGATAACCAGGTATTAGCCACGAAGGAGTTATCAACCGGTATGGATTTGTTATTGATCTGGGTGAACTGCTGGAAAGTTCCGCTCCAGTTGAGTTCACCTGCATTGGCGAGTAATTCAGAAGCGATAAAGGGATAGCCTCCGTAAAAGGTGGATGCCCCCAAATCGGCATAGGCACCCGTCAAGGCCACCAGTACATCACTGCTGGTATTAAGTGCTGCAGTCTGGTCGATACTTTGCGTGGGCTTTGTATCCAGATTCTTGTTACAGGCAATGGTTGCCAGTAAGCCCGTATATAAAATGGTTTTTGAAAATAAATTTTTCATCTTTTCAGAATTAATGTGACAAATCAGATTACAGACCGATGCTTACACCGAATACAATGGTTTTTAACTGGGGAGCAGAATAGAAATCCACGCCCTGGTTAATATTGGATGCCTGGTAGTCTGCATTCACTTCAGGATCCCATCCTTTGTATTTGGTGATCGTGAAGAGGTTCTGCGCTCTTACATAAACCCGCATTTTTTCGATCTTGAATTTCCGCAGCAGGTTGGCAGGGAGATTGTATCCCAGCGTAACTGCTTTTACACGGAGATAGGATCCATCAGAAATAAATCTGCTGGAGGGGTCCACTCCGTTTGCATAGAATAACCTGGCTTCGGGAACCATGGTGATGTCACCGGGTTTTTTCCAGGCAGCCAACTGGTCTGTGGTCTGGTTGTCAAATCCATTGCTACCGCTGGCCGACATATACTGACCGCCTCCATTGTAGATCTGGTTTCCGGATACGCCCTGTAATAAAACATCCAGGTCAATACCCTTGTAACTGAAACTATTGCTGAAACCATAGATGAATTTTGGATTGGGGTCACCAATTTTCACGTCCTGTGCGGCATTGTAATCATTGGTGGTGGAACGATCCAGCGTACCATCTGCCTTCACCGTGTTTTTGTAATACAAGGCATCCCCGTTGGCAGGATCCGCGCCGGCAAATTCTCTTGCATAGAACACGCCCAGTGGCTCCCCTTCCTTCGCTTTATTGACACCACCACCCAATAACTGTCCATTCAGGAATGTGATCTTATTTCTGTTGGCGCTGATATTGAAATTGGTATTCCAGGAAAAGTTTTTGGTTCTGACATTCACCGTATTGATCGAAAATTCGATGCCGGTATTTTTCAGTTTACCAACATTCTGGGTCTGAATGGAGAATCCGCTGGTGCCGGGAATCTCCTTGTTCAGCAACAGGTCGCTGGTTTCCTTGTTATAATAGTCCAGTTCGATGGTGATCCGGTTATTGAATATGGCCGCTTCCAACCCGATATCGGTTCCATAAGTGAGCTCCCATTTCAGATCCGGGTTTGCCAATTGTGTGGGATGCTGGCCTGCCAGTCCGCCATACGCGGCATTACCGGAATACAATCCTCTCGCAGAGAAATCACCGATCCTGTCGTTACCGTTACCCGCATAACCCACTTTCAACTTTAAGGTGTTCAGCCATTTCACATTCGAAAGAAAGGCTTCATCAGAAAGGATCCATGCGGCAGAAACACCCAGGAAGGTTCCGTATTTGTGGTTGGCTCCAAACCGCGAAGAACCATCGATACGGCCTGTAAGGTTTAACAGGTACCTGTTCTTGTATTTGTAACCGATACGGGAGAAATAGGATAGCAGGGTACTGGAAGTGGATGAAGAACTTGCATCCGTTTTGGATGCTGCATTCACCAGTTTTTGATAGGAATCACTGGGGAACTGTTCGCCGGAGGCGCTGCTGAAATCGTATTGACGGCTGGTATAACTCATACCCAGCAAGGCATCCACATCATGGTTTGCGCCAAATGATTTTTTATAGTTGAAATAGTTATTACTGGTCAGGTTCAATACCTGTGTAGTCACATAGGAACCCGTACCGTTGGGTACACCCACGTTTCGCGAAGTGAGTTTACCATAATAACTTTCTTCTACCTGGTTCAATTGATCCACACCGAATTCGGTTCTGAAGAAAAGGTTTTTTGAGAAAGTGACTTTGCCATAGGTTGTTCCGAATGTCCTGTTTACATAAGTCGTGTATTTCCCATCGAGCACACTCAACAACGGATTATAATAAACAGGGAAGTTGGTGTTCGGGTTTCCTGTAGCCAGATCCAGCGCCCCGCTTGTCAGACCTGTTCTGGGATCGATCAGCGGAGTGATCGGGGAAAGGGCTACGATCTGAATGGGTGTAGAGAATGCGTTATCATTGGATACACGATAGTTATTGGTTTTTGCAAAGCTCAGGTTAACCCCAATGGTCAACCAGTCTTTGACCTGGTGATCAATGTTGAACCTTGCGGAATATCTTTTCAGGCTGTTTCTGACAATGATACCTGTCTGATCGAGATACTGACCGGAAACAAAGAATTTGGTTTTGTCATTGCCTCCTGAGAAATTCAGATCGTATTGTGAAATCGGTGCACGCTGGAAAGCCTGTTCCTGCCAGTCGGTATTTACTTTACCTGTCTGCCAGTCGGTGGTACCGGCTGCATAGCGGGTAAAACGGCTGTTCACATATGAAGTATAATCTGCCTGAGCGGCAGCCAGCGTAGGATAGTAGCCATTGATGAAATCCTGGTTGGCAGCACCCATGGCAGCCTGTTTGAAATAATCCACATACTGGGTTGCATTCAGAAATTCCCGTTTGCCGGTTGGTTTTTGCAAACCGGTATAATAATTGAAATCGATTTTCGAAGTACCTGCTTTTCCTTTTTTGGTTGTGATCAGTACCACGCCATTGGATGCGCTAGCACCATAGATCGCAGTGGATGAAGCATCTTTCAGGATCTGGATGTTTTCAATGTCATTCATGTTCAGATCTGCCAGTGCATTGGTTGGCGCACCATTACCTGAGAGATTATCTGATGTGACCGGAATCCCATCCACTACATACAAAGGTTCATTACCCGCAGTCACTGAGGAAGCACCCCTGATACGGATATTGATGCCCTGACCCAGTTTACCATTTTGCTGGCTTACGGCCACACCGGCAGCCCTTCCCTGGATGGCAGATTCAAAACTGGTGGCAGGTGTGTTGGAAATCTCTTTCGCGCTTACCGCCGCCACAGAACCTGTCACATCTCTTTTTAATTTGGTACCATAACCCACAACCACCACTTCATTCAGATCCCGGCTATCCGGTTTCATGGTAATGGATAAGGGTTTGCCGGTTAAGGGCACAGTGATATCTTCCTGGCCCACGAAACTTACCAGTATGGACCGGGTACCGGATGGTACCGTGATGCTGAAAGATCCATCTGCAGCTGTTAGAGCGGCTGTCTTGTTACCTGAAACTTTGATGGATGCACCGAATAAGGGTCTGCCTTCGGCGTCTGTTACTTTTCCCGTAACGGTGGGGTTCTGTGCCCTGATCTGCGTAGCAATCATACAAAAGCACAAGAAAAGCGTGACAAGTTTTCTCATTTGTCTTGATTTAGTTTTGGTAATGGATATTGTACTTACAGTTAACGAATGAAAATGGTTGCATTTTAAGTCCTTTTTAATACAAAAAACAGGCTTTTTTATAAAAATAAAAATATTAAAATAATCAATATATGATTTTTTTTATCATCAAGATTTTTGCCATACAGAAAACAAGGGTTCTCAAAATCCTTACTGGTATTTGATTGTGTTGAATTTTATTTTTCTTTTTTATATGAATGCATAAACGGAAGGGGTAATTTTTGTAGTGTATATATTCCTATCGATGTAGTAAAAATTATAAATGTAAATAATTGTAATTTGATATTGTTTCAGCTTCCTTACCATTAAAATGGATCATCGGAGCTGTTTGGGAACTTTCCTTATTTTCTGCAAACCCCTTTTTTTACCGGTTCCCCTCTTTACCAGCATTCCTCTTCCCGGCCTGCCCGGATAGGCAGGCGACATATTTGAGTGATTTCTTTCAAATTCAGTATCTTAAAATTGAAAAGCTGCTTTATGATCAAAAGACCAGGACTCTGTTTACTGCTATTTTTTTGTGGTATACAATCGTATGCGCAAAAGACACTTCCTCCGAAACCCTACGGTGCCATTCCCTCGCAAAGACAATTGGACTGGCAGGAGATGGAACGATATTGTTTCCTGCATTTTACCGTAAACACATTTACAGACCTGGAATGGGGTTTGGGCGGTGAAAAGGAATCGGTTTTCGATCCTACCAATTTTGATGCAGACCAGATCGTATCTACCATTGCTAAAAACGGTTTCAAAGGGGCGATCCTTACCTGTAAACACCACGATGGGTTTTGCCTATGGCCTTCAGCCTACACAGAACATTCTGTAAAAAACAGCCCCTGGAAAAACGGTAAAGGTGATGTGGTGAAAGAGATTTCACAGGCCTGCAAAAAATACGGTATCAAATTCGGCGTATATCTTTCACCCTGGGACCGAAACAGTGCCATGTACGGGAAGCCCGAATACATAACCTATTACCGTAACCAGTTACGGGAGCTGCTTACCCATTACGGGGATATTTTTGAAGTGTGGCTGGATGGTGCCAATGGCGGTGATGGTTATTACGGAGGAGCCAATGAAAAAAGGCAGATCGACAGAAACACCTATTATGATTGGGAAAATACCTGGGCACTGGTCCGCGAATTACAACCCAATGCTGCCATCTTCAGCGATATCGGTCCGGACATACGTTGGTGCGGGAATGAAAGGGGGTATGTGCAGGATTCCTGCTGGGC
>JAGWTX010000201.1 GCA_028875955.1 Bacteroidota bacterium
TTTACAATATCGGTCACTACTTTTTTTACAATGTTAACCGGGATCGCATAGGAGTAACCTGCATAGGATCCGGTTGGGGAGGCGATGGCAGAGTTGATACCGATCAGCTCTCCATTGGTATTCACCAGCGCACCGCCACTGTTTCCTGGATTAACGGCCGCATCGGTCTGGATAAAGGATTCAATGGCTGTTTTGCTTTGTCTGTCATTGATTCCGATCGATCTGGATTTCGCGCTGATGATACCTGCTGTAACGGTTACATCCAGGCTCAGCGGATAACCAATGGCCAGTACCCATTGACCCAGTTTGGCTTCATCACTGTTGCCATAAACCATATAGGGGAGTCCCTTTCCATCGATCTTGATGACGGCCAGATCGCTGCTGGGATCCGTTCCAATTACTTTGGCTTTGTAGGATTTCTTGTTGGCCAGGGTGACATTGATTTCATCCGCCCCGTCTACCACGTGGTTATTGGTAACGATATAGCCATCGTCTGTGATGATCACACCGCTGCCACTGGCACGTTGTTCCGGGATCATTCTGGGACCGCCACCAAAAAATCCACCCAGGTCATCACCAAAGAGATCGGAGAATGGATTACGGAATCGTTGCTGGCTGTTATTGCTTACCTGTCTGGCTTTTGTTTTTGTTTTGATATGCACAACCGCAGGCGTTGCGCTGGTAGCGGCGGGCGTAAAATCCACAACAGGGGAACTGTTGTTGTTATTGCCAAAAAAACCCGCATAATTGACGGGTACCTTGCCTGGATCCTGTATGCCGGCAGTCTGGTATTCCATGTATCTGCCATAGCCCCATACACTCAGGATGGCAGTGGAAGCACTGATAGCCACTATCGCTAAAATGTTTTTAAGTTTCATATTCATCATCATTTCTTTTTTACAAATGGATAATTGTCAAATTACATGCCTTTCTGATGGCAAATTAACCAAGCTGTTTAATTGACAGTTCAGAATCCGCGGCATTTAACAAATGTTTTACGGCAATTGTCGTACTTCATGCAATATTGCCAGTTAAGATACTGAAATACTGGCGTTTTTCAGCGTGTATCCATGATACCTGCCAGATGTATTCGGGTTTAACCCATTTGTGAGGAATCTACTGGCTCAATCGGAGTGTATCTGCAATTAAAAACTGCTTAACCGGTTTGTGTTTGCCAAAGTTCCGTTGTAACGGATGACCCGGTTCAGCATTTCATCAGAAAAGCCATTGTGTCCACTCCATCCGCATAATCGGTCAGGGAAGGCATCTGTGCCTTTCCAAAAGGAATCAGTCCATGACCCACCAGGCATTGTATCTCATTGTTGTTTTGCAGGGATGGAAGAAGCGTATCCTTGTCATCATAGAACTGGTAATGAACCTGGCTGACCGGAGAAAAGGGTGAAGGGTTTTCGGTCAGTATGATACTCTCATTACTCATGTAGTACCGGTTACCCATGATCAGCAGGGCCAGGTGATAATCGAAATTGTGTTTGTACTTGTGGTAGTCCAGGAAATACTGGTACTCGCGAAGCGCATCCAGCAGTGCAATAAAGGGGTAATCTTTCGGAACATAAAGCTGTGTGATGTTGCGGCATCCCAGCCCGAAATAGAGTTGGATGTCTTTTGCCAAAGCCGACAATTCTTCCCGGGTTTCTGTATTATCCAGAACGGCAACCGAACTCCGGTTACGACGGATGATGTGTGGATATTTACCAAAATAATAATCAAAATACCTGCCCGAATTATTACTGCCCGTAGCGATATAGGCATCACATCCGTTAAGACGGTCTGCAAAATTTACAAAGCCGGAAACAGCCGGTGACCATTGGATCAGCTGGTTTACCAGGTGTCGGATCAGTACATCATCCTTTGAAGAGGTTTTGATCAGCTGTCTGTGACCGCTGATGAAAACACATAAGAAATCATGAAAACCCACTAAGGGTATATTCCCCGCCATCACAATACCCATTGTTTTGGGGTCAGGTCGTTTATCAGGTACACCGTAATCGCCGGCCCATTGCTGCAGGAGGTCTTTTTGCAGGAATTGCAAAGCGATTGCCTGGCTGGCTTCTTCAATAAATTCGGGAATAAACCAGGGATTTTCCCGGTAGGCGCGCTCTTTTGCATCCTGCCAGGCAACCGGGTTTTCCAGAATATATCCGCCTAAACGGGCCAGTAACTCAATTCGTTCTTGTAAAATCATTTCTCAGCCGTATTTTTGCTATGCAAATGTAGAATCACTAACCCAACAAACCCATTTTGTATGGCAATCAAAATTACAGAAGAGTGTATCAATTGCGGTGCTTGCGAGCCCGAATGTCCCAATAACGCTATTTACGAAGGTGGCGTTGAATGGTCTCTTTCCGATGGAACTACCGTAAAAGGGGATTTTACCCTGATGGATGGCACAGTGGTTTCCACTGACCAGCGTTTTGCTCCTATCAGCGTTGATACCTATTACATCACGCCCAATAAATGTACTGAGTGCCAGGGTTTTCATGAAGAACCCCAGTGTGCTGCCGTATGCCCGGTTGACTGCTGTGTACCCGATGAAATGTACCGTGAAACGGTTGAGGAACTGTTGGCTAAGAAATCCAGAATGCACATTTAATGCACAGCAAAATGTGCTAAACTTTTTTAGCGCAAACGCTTGCATTTGGCTGACAGTTATTGTAATTTTAATCTGTTAATAGAAGTATTAATAATTGTTGCCATCAAAAGACAACAACCAGTAACGGCGGGTGATATTTCCCGTCCACGTGAGGTGAAGAGACAGGCTGTTTCTTCACCTTTTTTTGTAGATACCTGCGGGCGGAATGAATTGTCGTTTGGGTTGTTCGGATCAGGGCCTCAATGAATTTTGTCTGATAAAACCAATAGTGGAAAGCCGCTCCTGATTTGCCCGTTTTCCTAACCCGGTTTTAGTATTCTCCGCACTCCCACTATATTTGTCACTCAATCAGACAGTATGAAAAAAAGAATCGCCCTTGTAACGGGCGGACTGAGTGGAGAAGCACAGATCAGTTATAAAAGTGCCATTACAGTTAGTAATCATGTAGACAGGGAGAAATATGATTTGTATCGGATAGACATTAACGCCGAAGGGTGGTGGTATGAACCGGTGAACGGAGAGCGGTCAAAAGTGAACCGGGAAGATTTTTCCGTAACGGATCAGGGACAAAAGATTGTTTTTGATGTGGTGTTGCTTTGTATTCATGGCACACCCGGTGAGGATGGGAAATTACAGGGCTATTTTGATATGCTGCATTTACCCTATACCAGTTGTGACGCAGCCACATCGGCACTCACTTTTAATAAAAGATATACCGTTGCCGTGGCCGCATTTGGTGGAATCGCAGTTGCCAGATCCCTTCACTTGTTTTCACATACACCTGTTTCTCCGGAGGCAATTTTAAAGGAACTGACATTGCCGGTATTTGTCAAACCCAATAATGGCGGAAGCAGTATCGGTATGAGTAAGGTGACCGTTGCCGGAGATCTGCCGGCTGCGCTTCAAAAAGCATTTGCAGAAGACAACCAGGTTTTAGTGGAAGAGTTTATCAGTGGCCGTGAATTTACCATCGGCGTTTTTAAATCTGCTCAGGGAATCAGGGTACTGCCCATCACGGAGATCGTTACCCAGAACGAATTTTTTGATTTCGAAGCCAAATACCAGGGTAAGAGCGAGGAATTTACACCGGCCCTGATTGAGGATGCCATGAAAACCCGGCTTGAAAATGCTGCCAAACGGGTATATGAACTGTTAAACTGCAGGGGTGTGGTCCGGATTGATTTTATATATGATACGCGTACAGATACACCCTATATGCTGGAAGTAAATACCGTTCCCGGGCAAAGTGAAGCCAGTGTGATTCCACAGCAGGTCAGAGCCATGGGATGGTCGCTTACCGAATTTTATTCCGCCGTCATCGAACAGGCTTTGGCATAATTTTGACGATACGCTTTGAATGGCAACCAAAGGAAAAGTTTATCTTAGTTTCGTTGTGGCTATTTGTTTCATGTAAATCATCGCATTGTCAGTGTTTAAATTCATTACTTCAAAACCACTCTGGGTAAACATGCTGGCCGGTCTGGCATTGGTGGTCATCCTGGTATTGCTTTTTTTTGCTTCCCTCTCCTGGCTAACCGGTTATGGTAAATACGAAAAAGTGCCTTCTGTTATCGGTCAAAACCGCATAGCGGCTCAAAAAATGCTGGAAGAAAAAGGTTTTGAAGTCGTGGTGCAGGATTCGGTTTACATCGACACATTTGCCAAACAGGCGGTTGTACGCCAGTTACCGGATGTTGACGCTACGGTAAAACAGGGCAGAACCATTTATCTGACCATCAACCGAAGCATCCCACCGCAGGTGGAAATGCCCAATCTGGCGGGTTTTTCAGTAAAAAGTGCTGAAATGTTTTTACAGAGCCTGGGTCTGAAAATGGGAGAAATCAGTTACAAACCGGATATCGCCAGAAACTCGGTACTGGAACAGTTAATGAATGATGTACCCGTGAAACCCGGAACCAAAATACCTATCGGATCTGTCATTGATTTTGTATTGGGCAGCGGGGTAGGAGGCGATGAAATAAACGTGCCCAATCTGATGGGTATGACACTTGCCGAAGCCAGGAGCTATCTGTCAACGATGAATATTAATATCGGTTCCGTGGTACCCATGGGAAATATCCGTGACTCTTCCAATGCCTTTATCATCAGACAGATGCCGGAAGCGTTAACAGACTCCATCGGTGTCAGCGGATACCGGGTTCCCAACCGCATCCGCCAGGGACAGGTGATGGATGTCTATATCAGCAATACACCTCCTTCCAGAGACAGTGTGCAACAAAAACTCTGAGCTGGATCCCAATTTGATAAACCCATTTATGATATGCAAACGATAACCGTAGAAGAACTCAAATCAAAATTAGATGCCGGTGAAGACCTGAACCTGGTGGATGTACGTGAACCCCATGAGAATGCTGAATTCAATATCGGGGGTATCTTACTGCCATTGGGTAAAGTGATGACCATGCAGGTGGATGAGATCGAAGAAATGAAAACATCCCCCGTATATGTTTATTGCCGTAGTGGTAACAGAAGCGGTCAAGCCTGTCTGATACTGGAAACCATGGGTTTCCAACCCATCAATGTAACCGGTGGAATGTTGGCCTGGCAGGAGCGGATCGCCCGCTAAAATCTTACCAGTGTCTCA
>JAGWTX010000202.1 GCA_028875955.1 Bacteroidota bacterium
TGATGAAATCGGTACGCTTGATATGGACAATATGGCCATGATCATCAAAGCCATCGCGCTGAGCTCCCGGGGTATCATCAGTGGCAAGGAAACACCCAGCAGGGTGGATACATCGGAACTGCGATAAGTCTGTGGATTGTAGTCTGTGGTCTGTGGTCTGTAGTCTGTAGTTGTAGGAGGGATAGGCGATGGTTGGTAAATCGAACGCAATAACCCAATGCGCTAATGCGCTGCAACATTGTGTTTATTTTTTACTGAAAGCCAATACCGAATGGACCAATGTCAGTACAGACCAGAACAGAAAATTCAGATAGCGCAGCCATGCGGTTTGTCCTCCGTATTGCCGGATGGCAGACAAAAAAGTGATCACAAAAACAAGCAGTACGGTAGTTGCCAGTGAAACCAGAAGCGGGGAGGTCCCGGACTTTTGTTTTTTAAAAACGGCAATGAGCAAAACACACATTGAAACTGCGATCAGCAGGCCGGTACCGAAAAGCAGGTAATGCCCGGCACGCCATTCATAAAGCATCATCAGGGGCATCATCCATACATAAAAACTGACTTTCCCGCCCGGTACTACCACCATTAGAAAGGAAAGAAGGGTTGCTATTTTCAGGAAACGCGAAAGCATGAATGGTTTATAGTCTGTGGTCTTTGGTTTGTAGTTGAGATAAAATGTGCTGTTGTGTAAAACCTATCCTTTTCGATAAAATAGTATACAATGAACCACAAACCACAGACTACAAATCGAAGCGTAGATCCCGCGAATAGCGGGACTTCAGACTAAACAACCTTACGCATTCACCGGTACACTATGTACCGCATGGCTGATTTCTTTGATGAGGAAGGGGTCTTTTTCAATGGCATTGCCCACTACGATCACATCGGCTCCGGCTTTGCAGTTGCGGTAGGCTTTTTCGGGCTCGGTGATACCGCCTCCGATGATCAGCGGGATCTCAATATTCCGGGCTACTTTTTCAATCATGGCTTCGGTAATGGCTCTTTTGGCACCACTGCCCGCATCCATGTAAATCAGCTTCATGCCAAGCATTTCTCCCGCCATGGCGGTACACATGGCAATTTCATTTTTATCGGCGGGAATCGGGGTGGCGTTAGAAATATAGGACACGGTGGTAGGGGCACCGCCATCCACAACCATATAACCGGTTGGAAGGATCTCCAATCCGCTGTTTTTCACAAAAGGTGCGCTGATGACATGCTGTCCGATCAGCAGCTCCGGGTTACGGCCTGAGATCAGGGAGAGATAGAGTAGTGCATCCGCATATTTGCTTACCTGAGAAGGGGAACCCGGAAACAGGATAACCGGTATGTTGGAATGGGATTTGATCTGCCGGATACAGTCATCCAGGTGACTGGATATCACAAGACTTCCTCCCACAAAAAAGTAATCCACCTGTGCTTCTGTGGCAAGGAGCAGAAGTTGGTCGGTCTTCTCATTATCTACCTTATCCGGGTCGATAAGCACGGCAAAGGACTTGCGTCCTGCTTGTTTTCTTTCAATAAATTGCTGATAGAGAGCCTGCTTCATTAAGTATCTGATAGGTAGTTCTGCAAAAATGCAAAAAAGTTTTTATTTACAACTGCTTATTCAACTGCTGTTTCAATACCCTGGCAAGATACTGTATTCCCTGTAATCTGCCCCAGTTCAGGGATCCGCCCCTTTTGTGGAAGCTATTACATTTACGTAAAAAAACTGATTCAACACCGAATTTTTTTTAAAAATCTTTCTACACCTGTTAACATTCCCGCAAAACCAACAGGGATTTGAGCTTTGAAAAATTCTCTCTTCCTTTTCCACAATGTGTTGATATTTCACCCCTCGATTTTTGAGATGAGAAGGATATTTTCGTCAACCGCTTAACATTTCGTTAATCTGTGGGAATTTACCGTAACCCATAAAAAAAGTACCTGCTTTATGTCTAACCCTCGCAATTCCAAAGGCTTGCAATTTGGCCGCCGATTCACCAAGGATGGTGTTAGTCCCTTTGACATGTTTGAATATGATTACCGCGACAGCGTGATCAAAAACCCGAACGGGGAGAAAGTTTTTGAAATGAATAACGTTGAGGTCCCGAAACAGTGGAGCCAGATCGCAACCGATATTCTTGCCCAGAAATATTTCCGAAAAGCAGGGGTTCCGCAACCGGATGGTTCTGTTGGCCGGGAAACCAGTGTAAAACAGGTAGCACACCGTATGGCCAATTGCTGGCGGGTATGGGGAGAGCGGTATGGGTATTTTCATTCAAAGGATGATGCCCAGGTATTTTATGACGAGCTGGTATACAGCATCCTGAACCAGGCCTGTGTGCCCAATTCACCACAATGGTTCAATACCGGTCTGCATGAGAGTTACGGTATCACCGGTAAACCCCAGGGTCACTATTATGTAGATCCCAAGGATAAGAAATTAAAAAAGTCTACCAATGCATATGAGCGTCCTCAGCCACACGCCTGTTTTATCCTGAGTGTAAACGATGACCTTGTAAACGAAGGCGGTATCATGGATCTCTGGACACGCGAAGCCCGGATATTCAAATATGGCTCTGGTGTGGGAACCAATTTCTCCCAGATCAGGGGAGGAGGCGAAAGATTATCGGGTGGAGGTACTTCCAGCGGTTTGATGAGCTTCCTGAAAATCGGCGACCGCGCTGCCGGTGCCATCAAGAGTGGTGGAACCACCAGAAGAGCCGCTAAAATGGTTTGTCTGGATCTGGACCACCCCGAAGTCATGGAATTCATCAACTGGAAAGTAGGCGAAGAAAAGAAAGTGGCTGCCCTGGTTGCTGCCGGATATGATAACAGTTATGAAGGAGAAGCCTATGCAACCGTTTCCGGTCAGAACTCCAATAATTCCGTCCGTATCCCCAACTCATTTTTCAAAGCATTGGAAGAAGATGGTGATTGGGAACTAAAAGCCAGAACCGACGGACGGGTGATGAAAAAGATTCCCGCCAAGGAAGTTTGGGAACAGATCTCCTATGCAGCCTGGCGTTGTGCCGATCCCGGAACCCAGTATGATACCACCATCAATGAGTGGCATACCTGTCCCAAGGGCGGTCGTATCAATGCATCCAACCCCTGTTCAGAGTACATGTTCCTGGACAACACGGCCTGTAACCTGGCATCCATCAACCTGCGTAAATTTCATACGGAAGAAAACAATGTTTTCGATGTAGAAGGATTTGAATATACCACCCGCTTATGGACCACGGTTCTGGAGATTTCTGTACTGATGGCCCAGTTCCCATCCAAGGAAGTGGCACAGCTATCCTTTGATTACCGTACCCTGGGCCTTGGTTTTGCAAACCTGGGTTCCATGCTGATGGTGTCCGGCATCCCTTATGACAGTGAGGAAGCACGTGGTATTGCCGGTGCGATTTCTGCAATCATGACCGGTGTTGCCTATAAAACCTCCGCTGAAATGGCCGGTTTCCTGGGAACCTTTGACAAATACGAAGAGAACAAGGAAGATATGCTGCGCGTAATGCGCAACCACCGCGCGGCTGCTTATGATGCGGAAGATGCCTATGTAGGATTAGAGATCAAACCACAGGGTATCAAAGCAAAATATTGTCCGGATTACTTATTAAAAGCCGCCACCCGTGCATGGGATGATGCTGTTCAGTTAGGTGAGAAGAATGGTTACCGGAATGCACAAACCACCGTAATCGCCCCAACCGGTACCATTGGTCTGGTAATGGATTGTGATACCACGGGTGTGGAGCCTGATTTTGCGCTGGTGAAATTCAAAAAATTAAGTGGTGGCGGGTATTTCAAAATCATCAACCAGTCTGTACCACAGGCCCTGCGTAACCTGAAATACACACCCGAAGAGGCATTGGCCATCGAACAATATGCCGTTGGTGCCGCCAGTTTTGAAGGCGCCCCGTTTGTAAACCCGGCTTCACTGAAAGCGAAAGGGTTTACCGATGCCGAGATCGAAAAACTGAATGGTGCTGCGAAATCTGCCTTCGAGATCGGATTTATTTTCAACCGCTTTACGCTTGGCGACGAGTGTATGCAGCGGCTGGGCTTTACCGAAGCCGAGTATTCCGATTGGAATTTCAACCTCCTCGAAGCCCTCGGATTTACAGAAGAAGAGATTGATGCGGCCAATGATTATGTGTGCGGAACCATGACCATTGAAGGTGCCCCCTTATTGAAGGAAGAACACCTGCCTGTATTTGACTGTGCCAATAAATGCGGTAAGAAGGGAGAAAGATACATCCATGCCTACGGACATATCCGTATGATGGCGGCCTGTCAGCCTTTCCTGAGTGGTGCGATCTCCAAAACCATCAACCTGCCGCATGAGGCAACTGTGGAAGAGATCGCAGATTGCTACCTGCTGAGCTGGAAACTGGGTTTAAAAGCCAATGCCCTGTATCGCGATGGTTCCAAACTGAGTCAGCCGCTGAGTAATAAGTCAGATAAGAAAAAGAAAACCGATGAAGTTGCCGAAGAAGCAACCGCAGAAGCTGAAACAGCCACACAGGAAGCCGTATCCAATATTGTTGATCTGAGCAAATTGACCGTGGATGAGTTACTGGAAGAAGTGCAGAAAAGAATGCATGCATCTACCGATACCAAATTCAAACGCGCTTTGTCCGGTATCGTTGAAAAGAAATCATTGCCTTCCAAACGCAGGGGCTTTACGCAAAAGGCGAAAATCGGAGGTCAGGTGATCTTCCTCCGTACCGGAGAATACGGAGACGGAACCCTGGGTGAGATCTTTATCGATCTGGCCAAGGAAGGATCCACCCTCAGAAGCTTTATGAACTGTTTTGCCATAGCCATTTCAGTGGGTCTTCAATATGGGGTGCCACTGGAAGAGTTCGTAGAGAAATTCGTATTTACGAAATTCGAACCATCCGGTATGGTAGACCATCCGAATATCAAAACCACCACATCACTGGTTGACTTTGTCTTCCGTGCACTGGCATTTGAATACCTGGGTCGTACAGACCTGGTGCATGTGCTCGATAAACCCACCATCGGAAACACCGGTGAGGGGGAGGATGGCGAATCATTTACGGGTAAGCCTGAACTGAGCAGCCTGCGTGTTACGGCCTCTTCTGCCAATACCACTGCAGCGCCCCAGCCACAAAAATTGCAAAGGGCGGCCGTTGCCCAGCCCAGTGGCCTGGACGCGGTAAATGCTGCAGCGAAAAGCATGCAAAGCGATGCACC
>JAGWTX010000203.1 GCA_028875955.1 Bacteroidota bacterium
TCCAGGTCAGCTTGCCTTTTTGGGGCTGTTGCCGGACACCGCAGTCTGTTTTGGTACAAATGGTGCAGCTGAAGGGCATACAACCATCGGTATGCACAAACAATTCAATCGCATCTCCAAACTCCTGTTTGATAAGTTCTTCCAGCTGATCGATCTCAGAATGGGCTTCGTGAACATTCAGGTACCAGGGTACGGTCAAATGACAGTCGAAATGCAACAAGGCACCATACTTGATGATCCGGAGGTTATGCAGATCGATCCATTGGGTTCTGCGGTGCTCGTTCAATACCTGCAAGAACTGGTTCAGTAATTGCATATCGGCCTCATCCATGATACCTGCCAGGGAACTCCGGATGATCCGGTAGCCATTGTAAATAACCAAGATACTCAAACCCAGCGCAATCGCTTTATCCAGCCACTCAAGACCGGTTACCAGGATGACGATCAATCCGGCAATGATACCCAGGGTTGAATAGGTATCCACCTGAAGATGTTTGCCACTGGCCTGTAAGGCAAGGGATGTATTTTTTTTGCCGATACGCAGGCAAATCGTTCCTGCCAGGTAATTGATCACGGCGGTGATGCCGATCAGGTATAAACCAGTATCGAGTTTCTGCAGGGTGCTTTCCTGTACAAAGTTCAGGACAGTCTCATAAATGATCATGATACCCGCAGCCACGATCAGACCGCCCTCGATGGCAGCCGATACGAATTCCGCTTTGCCATGGCCATAGGGGTGATCCATGTCCCGGGGTTTGGCAGCGATGTATAAACTGTATAAGCCAATGAATCCGGCCATCACATTCACAATACTTTCCAGGGCATCTGTGAGGATGGCGAGCGAATGCGTTAACTGGTAGGCGATGATCTTGCTAAGAAACAAGACCACACTCAGCGACGTGATCCAAATTTGTACCCGGAAATTTTGTTTGGCTTGTGACAAACGGGTTATTTTTTGTGTAATGATTGTCTGAAAGGCTGACGTCTGAATCTACTGCAAGACTAAACAAAATTTATCGAATAGGCGGTTGCCCTTTTTGAAAAACATTTCCTCATCTGATCAGGGATGCAGGCTGGATATACCCATATCTGGGTATTGGATTGCTTGGTAAAACAAGCTTATTTCGTATCTCACAGACAAACAATGAAGTGTAAAGCCTGTTTATTTACCCGTATGCATCGTGTATGTAATGAATGAAATGATATTCAGTGAACCAGCAATATTGACCGATTTATCAAGGTTGGATGAAATCGCAATGCTGCGATGTGTGGCCTGGGAAAACAGCCCTTTCCCGAATTCGATAAATTTCACAAAATATCCGAATGGATTTACGGATATACTGGATAAGGATAGCCTTCACTTTTTTTCAGTAAATCAACAGGATGAGATCATTGCGGCTGCCCGGTTAACCCGATTGGAAGACCTGACACAATTGCCCTATCCGAAAATATTTACTTCTTACCCTCTTTGGCCGGTTGAAAGGCCTTTTCTGTTTTATTCCAGGCTTGTGATTCATCCGGCTTATCGGAAAAAAGGCTTGAAAGAAAAACTTGATTCAATAAGGATCCGATATCAGTCAGATCATTCAATCCCTTTCTCCGTTGCAACAGCTACTGCTGGAAGAGTGGAAGAGTTGCGTCGGTATGGTTTCAGAAAAATTGCAACCGTTTCGAAAGAAATCGATCCTTTATTTCCCTTTGAACATGGGGAACTACTACTACTAAAAGAGATAAAATTATGACCCTTACACTTGATGCCATCATATCGACACTTACTTTGGTGTCTACCCTTTCCTTAAAACTGATCGGCTTCCCGAGTCAGATTCTCAAGGTCCGGAAAGCCGGACACCTCGAAGGCGTATCCGTTCTTTATTTCGGTTTGGGATTTATCACCTATTTTTTCTGGACGATACACGGGATCTTGCAAAAGGATGTCACTGTCATTGTCGGACAGGGAATAGGGGTCATCGCTTCCGGTGTATTATTGCTGGTTTTGCACCAAACGGCAAAAAATGCCAGTAAGAAACCAGGTGCTTGATCCATCAGATCAGTTCGATCGTATAGGTAATGTTGCAGTGTTTGGCCAGCATGGCAGAAACGCCACAGTATTTTTCCTGGGAAAGCGATACTGCCCTTTTTACTTTGGGGAGATCTTCCGCACTGGCATCGATCCGGTATACCATCTGGATCGATTTGAATACTTTGGGATGTTCCTCCGTTTGTTCTGCTTCTGCCGTGATCTCCAGGCGGGTAAACGGGACTTTCATTTTTTTCAGCACTTCTACTACATCCATGCCGCTGCAGCCGCTGAGCGCACCCAACACCATTTTTTTGGGATTCATACCGCTTCCCAATCCGCCGCCTTCCACGGTGGTATCTATCCTTACGGTTTGTCCGGTATCTGCTGTGGCATCAAAGGCAAGCGCCTCTACCCATTGGGTGGTTGTTTTCATCAGGTTTGATTAAGTCAAAAGTCAAAATTAAAAAGTCAGAACAATTTTTTGCATTTTGACTTTTTAATTTTGACTTTTTATTTCATTTAGGCCATTTGAAATCTTTTCGCTACAAAATCCCAGTTCACAATCGTCATCCAGTTCTTGATATAGTCGGCTCTTTTATTCTGGTATTTCAGGTAATAGGCATGTTCCCAGACATCAATGCCCAGTAACGGAATGCCTTTGAGTTCACTGATATCCATCAGGGGATTGTCCTGGTTGGGGGTGGATCCGATAACCAGTTTTTTATCATTGTTCAGAACCAGCCAGGCCCATCCGCTTCCGAATCGGGTAGCACCTGCTTTGGAAAACTGGGTCGTGAATGCTTCCATCGATCCAAAACTTTCATCAATGGCTTTGGCAAGCGCACCTTCAGGTTTCGTGCTCATGCCGGGTTTCATGAACTGCCAGAACAATTCATGGTTGTAATGACCGCCACCGTTGTTGCGCATCTTGGTGGAATATTTTGAAATAGTACCCAATACGGATTCCAGGCTGCTTGTTTGGGTATTTACATTTTCCGCTGCGCAGGCTTCTGCCAGGTTTTTTGCATAGGCACTGGCATGCTTGCTGTAATGGATCTCCATGGTCATGGCATCGATCACCGGTTCCAGTGCTGTGTAACTATACGGTAAGGGTTGTTGCGTAAAGGCATTACCGGCTGTAACGGGGGAAGCATTTACCAGAGAAGGTAATACACTTAGCCCGATACCTGCGGCAACACCGGCTTTGCCAGTGGTTTTAAGGAACTCACGGCGTCCTGTGTTATGTGTTGACATAATTAAAAATTTACAAAGATTTCTTAGAGAACCTGAAATTAGCCAAAAAAATCCGCAACTGTTTAAATGAGCGGTAATAGAACTCCTGATTAAACAATTGCGAGTCCCGCATTGCTTTGTATGTAAGAAAAACTCCGATAGGAATCAGTATAAAGGTAGACAACCACATGCCAAATAAAGGACTGGTCTGATTGGATTTTACAAATTTTTCACCGAATGTGTTAAACAAATGAAAGACTACAAAGAAAATAATGGCAAACACCAACGGCGTGCCCAGTCCGCCTTTCCGGATGATCGAACCCAATGGCGCACCTATCAGAAACAATACCAGGCAGGCGATCGACAAGGTAAATTTCCTGTGCCATTCTATTTCGTGTAAACGAAGCTGTGTTTGCTTATCGGTGTAGTCATTGGCCAGTATGCTTAAATTTCCCTTAATACTGTTGATCTGGCTGATGGCAACATCTGCCAGGTTCTGTTGCAGTGAATCCGGGGCCAGTTGTGCAAAGGAACTTACTTTCCGGATACTGTCTTTCGGAATCACCGTCCAGCCCGTATCAATATAACGGGTGAAACGCAGATAAGGGGTGATCTCTCTTTCCGTTCTTTTCCGGTATAATTTGTCGGCATCGCTCAGTGAATCGATCGCACCATTCAATTGCCTTACACTCAGCATCTTCGGGTCATAGAAGGAGCTGTCACCCGATTTTGTCATCTGAAAACTTTTCAGGTCAAACACTTTTTTATATTCCCTGAATCCCATCCTTGTAAATTCCGTGTTGGTGGTACCTCTGGATCCTTTTTCTTCATAACGCCAGCCGTTCTTCAAAACAAATTCAAGGAATTTCTTGTCCTTGGTGATCCGCATGACACCGCTCTGGGCCATCAGGATATTGTCTTCCAGCCCGTTTTTCTTCTCAAAGATCACCACATCATGGATGATGCTGTCGTTTTTTTCCTTTTTACCCAGTTTGATCACATACCCTTCGATCTTATCATAGAATACACCCTCCTTGATTTCCAGGGCAGGCTTTGAAACGATGATATCATATTTCAGGGCGGATAATTTTAACTGTGCGGCAGGTATGATATTGTTGGCAAACAAAAAGGCCAGTCCGCTGATGAGGATACTGATGACCAGCAAAGGACGCATAAAACGCAAAAGCGGGATACCTGCTGCTTTGATCGCCACCAGTTCGAAACTTTCACCCAGGTCCCCGAAAGTCATGATGGATGAAAACAAAAGCGATAAGGGAAATGCAATCGGCACCCAGGAAAGGGTTACCAATCCCACCAGTTTCAAAATCGTCCAGAGATCCAGTCCCTTACCTACCAGGTCATCAATGTATAACCAGAAAAACTGCATGGTCAGTACAAACAATGATATGATAAAGGCAGCAATAAAAGGACCAATAAATGAACGGATGATGAGTATATCAAGTTTTTTTATCACTTTGTCCTTTCTTAATATTGTCTGATGAGCCCTGCAAAAGTAACGCTTTCACCAAAGGAACTGGAATTGGTCCTCAACAGGGATTGGATTTTAACAAAGAATGACATTATCGGGAAAGTCTATGCCCTTTTTGGCGATCTCAGTGAAAAGTACCGCGAAAGGCTGTCACAACACCCGCGATTACTCACAGATGATCCCGGATTTCGGAGTCCCAAAATAGCCAGGGGGGAACAATACAGGGGTCTGCCCTGGGTGATGCTGGATCATCCCCGTTTTTTTTCAGGGAAAGATCATTTTGCCATTCGCAGTTTATTCTGGTGGGGAAACGAGGGCAGCATAACCCTGCAGTTGGGAGGCTGTTTTCAGCAACAGTATGCCCCGGTACTACAACAATATTTCAGTAATTCTGCCCATACCGAAAACAACCGGGGTCCCTGGTGGTTGGGAACGGGTACCGATCCCTGGGAACATCATT
>JAGWTX010000204.1 GCA_028875955.1 Bacteroidota bacterium
CTTTTCCTTTTTGCATGATTTGTATTCTGTTGATGGCTTCTTCAAATTTTTCAACACTACCACAGAGACTCACCCGGATATATTTCTCACCTGCCGAGCCAAAAATTCCACCCGGTGTGATAAATACGCCCGATCCGTACAATACCTCATCGCTCAGCGCAAAACCGCTGGTATGGGTGTCAGGGATCCTGGCCCATACAAACATCCCCACCTGTGTTTTTGCATATTTACAGGAAAGCAGGTCCAGGAGTGCAAACACTTTTTCCCTTCTTTTTCGGTATATGGCGTTTATCGAATCGTACCAATCCTTATCCAGTGAAAGGGCTTTGGCTGCAGCTAATTGAACAGGCAGAAACATACCGCTGTCCATATTGCTTTTAAATCTGAGTATTTCATCGATCCGTTCTTTCGCAGCACATAAGATACCGACCCGCCAGCCTGCCATATTCTGGCTCTTGCTGAGTGAGTTGAGTTCAATAACCACTTCTTTGGCACCGGGTTCCTGCAGAAGGCTTGCAGGATGGTCGTTCAGGATAAAACTGTACGGGTTGTCGTGACAAAGAAGGATCTGGTGTTTTTTGGCAAAAGCGATTAATCTGGCAAAGAGTCCGGGTCCGGCCATTTGCCCGGTAGGCATATGCGGGTAATTAACCCACATGAGTTTTACCTTGGAAAGATCCCTTTTTTCCAGGGTTTCCAGATCCGGCTCCCAACCCATTTCTTCGGTCAATGTATAGCTAACGGGTTTACCCCCTGCCAGCGAAACAGCGCTATGATAGGTAGGATACCCGGGATTGGGAATCAGGGCTTCGTCCCCTTCATTCAAATAGGTCATGCAGATGTGCATGATCCCTTCCTTGCTTCCCAATAAGGGGAGGATTTCTGTTTCAGGATTCAGTGTAACCGAATACCATTTTGCATACCAGTCGGCAATGGCTTTCCGGAAAACCGGTGAACCCTTATAGCTCTGGTAGGCATGAGTATTGGGTTTTGCCGCTTCTGCCTGCAGGACCGTGATCACATCCGGATGCGGCGGCAGGTCCGGGCTTCCGATACCGAGGTTGATAATCTGTTTACCCTGCTGGTTCAGTTGGTCTATCTCACGCAGTTTCTGCGAAAAATAGTATTCACCGATACCTTCCAGTCTTTTTGAAGTTGTTATTTGCATAGCCTATCCTTTTACGACTTTCCCTTTTTTATAGATGCCGAACATTTTTACATTGTTGGTCAGTGATGCGATGGATTGCATAACCGCATCGAGCTGGTTCCGGGTTGAAAATTCCATATCTGCATAAAAACCATATTTGAAATTGCTGCCAGGTATGGGCATACTCTGCAATTTGCTAAGATTGATACCACCCTCTGCAATCCGGCCCAATACCTGAGCCAGGATTCCCCTGGAATGGTTTGTCTGAAAGTACAGGGAAGCTTTGTTGGCGTCCGGAATGTCAACGGCTTCTTTTTCCCTTTGGAGTACCAGGAACCGGGTAACGTTGTTTTTGAGGGTATGGATATTGGGCACCAGTACTTCCATATCGTATAACTCTGCAGCCAGTTTGCTGGCGATTGCCGCAGCATGTTTGCTATGATGTTGGTGGATATGACGGGCGCTTAGTGCCGTGTCTTCGGTTTCCACCAATTTCCAGTTATTTTTTTCCAGATAATCCAGACACTGCAAGATGGCCATGGGATGGCTATGCACTTCTTTGATATCTGACAGTGTCACACCCGGATTCACCAGTAAGTTCTGGCTGATCGACAGATAGACTTCTCCGATCACTTTCAGCGAACTTTTCTGCAACAGGTTATAATTGGGCAGGATGCTTCCTGCAATTGAATTTTCGATAGCCATAATCCCGCCTCCGGATTGTTTTTTATCCATGGAAAGCCGGATGAGATCCCGAAAAGTGTCGCAGGGTATCACTTCTATTCCTTTACCAAAAAAATGCCGGGCAGCAACCTGGTGAAAACTGCCTTCATAACCCTGTATACAGATCCTTTGTTGAACCGGATGAGGGTCATTTTGTTTTTTGGTTGGGTGGGAACTGGTCATTGTGTTATTTTCTGGTACGGTTGATCTGGTGTCGGTGTAAAAAAAATCCCGGCCTTTTGGCCGGGATCGTATTTTGTTTGTTCTGCTTTTATGCTTTGGCAAATACTACCCGGCTTCTTTTTTCAAAGAAGTAATAAAAGAAAAAGAAAAAAGTATTTGCGATGTTTTGTTTCATTCTGAATCAAATATAGGTATTGATCTGATGCAAAAAAATATTTTATAAAATTTTAATAGCTAACAAACCTTAGTTTGTAGCGATCCGGCGGGATTGGATTTGAAACCTTTTTTGTAGGTTTTTTTTGGGAACTTTTTATTGTCAGGCAGCTTTAGCGTCCCGACAAAAAAAGGTTCCTCCGTGGAAACGGAGGAACGTCTAACGATTGCTTGCCATATGAAAAAAATTTCTGATGCTGTCAACTGCCTGCAAGCGAGGCCTTTTTCACATTCCAACCCTGACAGCTTCTAAATTACATTTTTGCTTTAGTAGTATCTACTTTGGCTGCAGTATCAACCGCTGCTTTAGCAGTATCCACTGCCGCTTTGGTAGTGTCAACAGTTGCAGTAGAATCTGCTTTAACTTCTTTGTTTTCACCGGAACCGCAGGCTGCAAAAGCGCCCAGAGCTAATACGAATAAC
Organism: Bacteroidota bacterium; assembly: GCA_028875955.1. Classification (GTDB taxonomy): domain Bacteria; phylum Bacteroidota; class Bacteroidia; order Chitinophagales; family Chitinophagaceae; genus Sediminibacterium. The sequence continues at coordinate 2,690 of JAGWTX010000204.1, forward strand.
AGCTTTTTCATTTTTTTTGATTGTTTTGTTGTGAGTGATTTTAAGATTAATACCGGCAAGGCATAAAAGGTAACCCTGACCCGGCTTTTTTTTCAAAAAAATATTTTTGGGTCGATTTTGGGTTACTTTTACCCCCCTAATCGTATTAAAAGGACAGACAGTGAAAGCCGACACTAACGAACAAGCATTACTGAAGGGATTGGCGCTGAATGATTCAAAGTCAATTGAAACCATTTACAAGGATAATTTCACAATGGTTCAGGCTTTTATTCTGCAAAACAACGGCTCATATGACGATGCCAGGGATATATTTCAGGAAGCAATGATTGCCCTCTATGAAAAAGCACAGAGCGAATCTTTTGTCTTAACCTGTCAAATTAAAACCTATGTATACTCCATATGCCGTCGTTTATGGCTTAAACGGCTTCAACAACTTGGCCGGTATTCGAACCAGATTGATAGCCTGGATGAGACTGTACCGGTGGAGGATGACCTGGACATCCATGAAAAACGCAATGCCGAATTTGCGATAATGGAAAGGGCGATGAACAGTTTGGGAGAGCCCTGTAAAAGTTTACTGGAGGGGTATTATTTGAAAAAGATGGGCATGCAGGATCTGGCGGATGAATTTGGGTATACCAACGCAGACAATGCCAAGAACCAGAAATACAAATGTTTGATGCGACTGAAGAAATTATTCTTCTCGCAATATAATATCGGAGACTGATACCATGGATGACATCTTACTTTTAGAAGCGATCGAACGTTACCTCGCTGGCGAAATGAACGCCAATGAGCGTGAATATTTTGAGAACCTTCGCAAAAATACCCCGGAAATCGACCAGATGGTGGTTGAACATAACATGTTCCTGCACCAGATGGAATTCTATTCCCAGAACTGGAACCTGAAACAAAGCCTGCACCTTGCTCACAGTAAATTACTGGAAAGAGGAGATGTATATGAAGGTGGGGAATTGTCCACCCGTGGCAAAGTGATCCAGATCTGGAACAAATACAAAAGGGTAACCGCCATCGCGGCTTCGGTTGGTGGGGTGATTGCGCTGGTCATCAGCGGACTGGTTATGTATTTTTCTCCGGTTGTCAATGGCAACCAGCTTGAACAGTTAAGCAAGGCCATTGAAGTCATCAAAAAGAACCAGCAATACCAGGGAAACCTGATCAATGAGGTAAAAAGCAAAATCCCGGAAAATGCCCGTTTGATCAGTGGCGGTTCCGGTTTTCTTATTGATACCAAGGGCTATATCATTACCAATGCCCACGTTTTAAAAGGATCCGGTGCCATTGTGGTGAATAGCAAGGGCCAGGAATTCAAAGCCACTATCGCACACATAGACCAGGAAAGGGACCTGGCCATTTTGAAGATCAATGACCCCGATTTCGAATCTCCCAAATCATTGCCCTACAGTATCCGCAAGGCAAAAACAGATTTGGGTGAACAGGTGTTTACACTGGGTTACCCCAAAAACGATATTGTGTATGGTGAGGGTTACCTGAGCGCCCGTACCGGTTATAACAGCGATTCCCTCTCCTACCAGGTGCAAATCAGTGCCAACCCCGGTAATTCAGGAGCCCCTGTATTTAACAGCAATGGCGAAGTAATCGGCATCCTGAGCACCAGACAGGCGCAGGCCGAAGGTGTGGCTTTCGCGGTAAAGTCCAAAAACATCTACCGGATGGTTGATGAACTCAAGAAATCTGACACTTCCCTGGATAAAATAAAGTTATCAACCCATTCAGTCTTGAAGGGGTTGGACAGAAAAGAACAGATAAACAAGGTGGAAGGTTATGTATATTATGTAAAAGCCTTCAGCAAACAATAAATCATTACAGTTGATTGAATACCCCGGCCCTGATCATTATCAGGGCTTTTTTTATGGCCGATCCGTTTCAAGATCCTCATTGCGGGAAATATCAAAATGAAACTGAAACGGGCTGCCCAGGAAGTGAAACGCCAGCCCGGCAGGCGGAGTATCAGACTAAATAAAAAAACCAGGGAAACAACCCGGCTCCTCATGCGACATAATATCTATTTCAAGCACTTAAAAAACAAAAAAAGAGACCTGACCGGTCTCTTTCCATTGATTATTTTCCCCAGAGGTCCGAAGGATATTCCCCGGAACCAATCAGTGCCTGTATGCTTGCATGCACACCTGGTGCATCTTCCTTATAAGTAACCCCGAACCATTTGGCGGAAGTAGGGATCACTTTTACTTTACCCTTGCCAGACTGTATAAAATATTTGGTAGCGGTAGGTATAAAAAACTCTGATTTGGGTTCATGGATATGCTGATCCAGAAATATTTGAAACTGTTGTTCACAGAGGTCGATAAAACCCGGTGCGAAACAGAGATAGTTCATACTCACCAGGCTATCTTCTGAAACCTCATGCAGACCCGTAGCATCTTCATAGGTGATTTTACCGTCTTTTCCCCTGAAAATACTGGTTCG
>JAGWTX010000205.1 GCA_028875955.1 Bacteroidota bacterium
AGGCAGTCATTTCACTCAACTCCAGCCAGCGTAATTCCTTTTCTTCCATCAATTGATCGATAGCCAGAATTCTTTCGCTCAGGCTTTGGAGCTCTTCAAAAGACAACGTTCCGCTTCCCATCTTATCTGTAATGGCGTTCTTTTCCTTTTCCAGTTCAGGCATTTCTTTTTCCAGCATTTCAAATTCCCGTTTTTCTTTGAAACTCATTTTTCGCTTCACCGCTTCTTTTACAATAGCCGGAGATGTTGCCTGATTCAATACTGCTGCATCCGTAGTTTCACCCATCCGTTTTCTTTCCTGGAATATATCCCACTTATTGTCTTTCTTTTCATTGTCTTTCAGCCACAGCCTGTACTGCGTGTAGTTGCCCGGAAAATCCCTTACTTCCCCACCACCCTCGAAAACAAATAAGTGATCCACCAGCCGGTCCATAAAATACCTGTCGTGACTCACAATGAGCACACAACCCTGGTAATCGCTAAGGAAGTTTTCCAGTACCCCCAGTGTGGGCAGATCCAGGTCATTGGTTGGCTCATCGAGTATCAGAAAATTCGGATTGGTAAACAGGATGGTCAGTAATTGCAGCCTTTTTTTCTCGCCACCGCTCAATGATTGTAAATACGTGTATTGTTTGTCCGGTGTGAACAGGAACAGTTCCAGGAACTGCGCCGCACTCAGGCTTCCCCCATTGGCCAGCGGAAAATTTTCGGCAAATGTTTTTACATATTCAATCACTCGGATATTTTCTTTTATCACAAGCCCCTGTTGCGAAAAGTTTCCGAATATGACCGTATCGCCGATATTGATCTTTCCGCTATCCGCCGGTTCCAGCTGCTGCAGCATATTCAGGAAGGTGGATTTTCCCACCCCGTTCTTACCGATAATCCCGATCCGCTCCCCCTTGCTGAAGGTATAATCAAAGCCCTTGAGTACGGAAAGATCACCATAACTTTTGTACACTTTTTTCATCTCAACCACCTTACCACCCAGGCGGCTCATTTTTATCTGTAATTGAACCTGCGCATCCTCGATCTTCTGTTTGGCACGTGATTCCACTTCATAAAAATTATCCTGCCGGCTCTTACTCTTGGTGGTCCTGGCTTTGGGTTGCTTGCGCATCCATTCCAGTTCCTTACGGTATTCGTTTTTTGCTTTGTCGATACTGGCCAGTTCACTTTCAATCCTGGCGGCCTTTTTCTCTACGTAATTTTCATAATCACCCCTGTATACATATAGGTTCTCCCTTTCCAGCTCCCAGATCTCTTCACTTACCGCATCCAGAAAATAACGGTCGTGGGTAACCAATAACAAGGTTACATTTTCCTGATTCAGGTAATTCTCCAGCCACTCGATCATTTCCACATCCAGATGGTTGGTGGGCTCATCCATCATCAGCAGGGTATGTTTATGGTCGAATCCGATGTCAATCAATGTTTTTGCCAAAGCAACCCGTTTCCGTTGTCCGCCACTCAGGTCACGGACCGGCTGCTCCAGGTGATGGATATTCAATTTCGTCAGGATCTGTTTTACTTTCACTTCAAAATCCCAGGCATTCAGATCATCCATCTTGCCAAACAATTCCGTTAAGGCCTCACCGTCTTCACTCTCACTTGCGAGCTCATATTCCCGGATCACATTCAATACGGGATGATTGGTGTGGAATATATTTTCCAGCACCGTCTTGCTTTCATCAAAATGCGGGTCCTGTTCAAAAAGGGCAACCGTAACATCCTTGTGAATAAAGATTTTCCCTGAATCCGCCGTCTCATCCCCGTTCAGGATTCGCAGCAAAGTAGACTTACCGATCCCGTTCCGGGCAATCAGGGAAATCTTGTCACCCTCGTTGATATGAAAGGAAATATTCTTAAAAAGTGGTTGAATACCATAGCTTTTGGTTAACCCTTCAACTGAAACATAATGCATCCGGCAAAACTAAGCTAATGTCCTTATTCAATCCTGAAATGGACAGGGTTCGCAAATAATTTAGCAAAACCCAATCCGGTGCCATAGATCTTACTGTCTATTCTGTTCATTTTCACCTGACTGCTGCGATTCGTGTTTTATTTTAAAGTATTTTCGTGTTATCTATGAAGAAGATAGAATTGGAAATCGTGGCCCTGTCGCACAGCATCACCCAAACCCATTCCTATGCAGTGGTTTTGGGCGAAATGAATGGTTTACGCCGTTTACCCATCGTGATCGGTGGATTTGAAGCACAGGCCATCGCGGTTGCGCTGGAACATATGCAGCCCAGCCGCCCCCTGACCCATGACCTCATGAAAAATTTCATGAATGCTTTTAATGTGGAACTGCAGGAGATCATCATCAGTGATCTGCAGGAAGGAATCTTCTATTCAAAACTGGTCTGTTTTACCGAACACGATACGGTGGAAATCGACAGCCGGACCAGCGATGCCCTGGCATTGGCCGTAAGATTTGGTTGCCCCATTTATACTTACGAACATATTCTGGAAAATGCCGGTATCCTGATGGAAGATGGGAGTACCCCCAAAAACAAGGGAGAAGCCGTGGGTGTTGGCATGGATGAAACCGGAAATGTTGCCAGCGATCTGAGTTCTATGAACCTGGAGGAATTGCAAACACTCCTGAACGAAGTACTTGATCAGGAAGATTATATCCGTGCCATCTCGATCCGCGACGAGATCAATAAACGCAAATAATCGGGTTTATCTTTCCGGGAATCTGTTTTACATGCCTATTCACCCTTTATCATTCACCTGAATCATGGTTGTTTTCCCAAACTGCAAGATCAATCTCGGACTGAATATCATCCGGAAACGGGAAGACGGATACCATGACCTGGAAACTGTTTTTTATCCCTTATCCCTCAGGGATGCATTGGAGGCGATCCGCTCCCCCGACAGCACCGGAAATAACGGAATCCATTTTACCCAAAGCGGTATACTTATACCCGGTGATCATTCGACAAATCTTTGTGTCAAAGCCTGGCATTTGCTCAGGAAGGATTTTCCTCAGATGGGACCGGTTACCTGTCATTTACACAAAGTGATCCCGATGGGAGCCGGTTTGGGCGGCGGAAGTGCAGATGGTGCTTTCATGCTCCAACTGCTGAACCAGCTTTATCATTTAGGGATGGAAGAGAAAGACTTGCGCGAATATGCCCTGCAATTGGGTAGTGATTGCCCTTTTTTTATCAGCAATACCCCCTGTTTTGCCACAGGACGCGGAGAAATCCTGGAGCCTTATCCGATCGATCTGTCAGCCTACAGAATCATTCTCGTGAATCCCGGCATCCATATCTCCACAGCACAGGCATTTGCCGGTATACAACCCACCCGGCCGGGTGTTTCCATTTCCCGGATTCTTCAGCAACCTGTTGCTGAATGGAGGGATCAGCTTTTCAATGATTTCGAAAAATCCCTTTCCCAAATCCACTCCAAATTAGCCGCCATCAAAACCGCTTTATACGATCAGGGGGCCGTTTATGCTTCCCTTACAGGAACGGGAAGCACGGTATATGGCCTGTTCGACAAAAATCACCCCCAACCCTTTGTGCCTCATTCCGATTGGAAGGTTTATGAAGGATAATAACAAATGTTAGTCTCAACATTTGATGTTTTTCAACATTTTGTTTAATTTTTTGAATATTATCAACCTATCTGGATAAATTATTTGTACCTCATTGAGTAAAACCAGATTTTTTGCATAAATTCACACCACGATTGCCTGCCATCTATTTCCTGAACATTAATTCGATTGTACATGCTTGAAAACCAGCATAGCGGCGGTTTGTATGACCCTTCCTTTGAACATGATGCCTGCGGCATCGGCTTTGTGGCGAATATCAAGGGGAACAAATCTCACCAGCATATTGCAGATGCACTGACAGTATTGGAAAACATGGAGCACCGGGGTGCCTGTGGCTGTGAAGTGAATACCGGAGATGGTGCAGGTATCATGTTGCAGATCCCGCATGAATTCTTTTTCGACGAATGTCTGAAACTGGGTATTCATTTACCCGCTTTTGGCAAGTATGGCGTGGGCTTCGTTTTCTTTCCAAAAGAAATCAGGCTTCGTGAAGAATGCCGTGATATTTTCAACCGCTCTGCAGAAAAATTGGGTCTGGAGATTCTGGTATACCGCAAAGTGCCGGTTAATAAAAACGATATCGGCACAACCGCGCTTTCCGTTGAGCCCTGCATGGAACAGGTGTTCGTAGCCTGTCCGGACACTATCACCAACCAGGATGAATTTGAGAGGAAACTATTTGTTCTTCGGAATTACGCCTCACATACGATCAGCAATTCGGTTAAAAAAGATGAGATAGGATTTTATCTTTCCTCCTTATCCAGCCGCACCATCATCTATAAGGGCCAGTTAACCAGTTTACAGGTAAGGAACTATTTCCCGGATCTGAGTGATAAAAGAATGGTATCGGCTTTCGGTCTGGTACATTCCCGTTTTGCCACCAATACCTTCCCTTCCTGGAAACTCGCACAGCCTTTCCGTTATATCGCACACAATGGGGAGATCAATACCTTGCAGGGTAACCTAAACTGGTTACGCACCAGCGAAAAAGGTTTTACTTCTCCTTATTTCTCGAAGGAAGAGATGGAAATGCTCTTACCCATTATCACGGCCAATCAATCCGATTCCGCCTGTCTTGACAATATGATCGAATTACTGACCTTAACCGGCAGATCGCTCCCGCATGTCATGATGATGCTGATACCGGAAGCCTGGGACGGTAATGAACAGATGGATCCGGTAAAAAAAGCCTTTTATGAATACCATGCCTGCATGATGGAACCCTGGGATGGCCCGGCTTCCATTTCATTTACAGATGGAAGAATGATCGGCGCTACCCTTGACAGAAACGGATTACGTCCTTCCCGCTATGCAGTGACCCACGACGACAGAGTGATCATGGCATCAGAAACCGGGGTATTACCCATCGACCCTTCCCTGATCAAGGAAAAAGGCCGTTTACAACCCGGCAAAATGTTTGTTGTGGATATGGAACAGGGCCGCATCATCAGTGATGACGAACTGAAAGCAACCATCTGCTCGCAAAAACCCTATGCAGAATGGCTGAACAAATATAAAATCCGCCTGGAGGAACTGCCTGAACCCAGGGTCATG
>JAGWTX010000206.1 GCA_028875955.1 Bacteroidota bacterium
AAACGCTCGGGTAATGAAGTTGCATTCCCGGTCCCATATACAAAGATGGAAGACAGTTTCCATTTATCCGACAACTGATAGGTTCCCACAACAGAAAGGTCATGTCTCCGGTCATATCGGCTGGGATATTTCTCACCACCATTCAGGTCAGGGAATTTACGCCAGGTCCAGCTGAGGGTATAACCGATCCAACCGGTAAAACGTCCCTTTACCTTGTTGATAAACCATTCGGTGCCATAACTCCATCCTTTCCCAAACACAAATTCCTCTTCCGGGTCTTTCAAGGAAGGCGTATATCCTTCCCTGTATTCAATCTGGTTCTGCATGGTCTTATAATAGGCTTCCACTGATGTCTCAAACATGCCATCCCTGAAATTGTGGAAATAACCAATCGCATATTGCCAGCTATCCTGTGGTTTTACCCGAAGGGTACTGGGCACCCATAGATCCGTTGGTAAAGTGGAGCCAGCATTGGTAACCAAATGGATGTATTGAAAATTTCGGGTAATACCGGCTTTCAGGGAGGAAGTATTTGTCAGGGAAAAACGTGCCGTAAACCTGGGCTCCAGTCCGCCATAGGAGATTACTTTTTGACCGGCTCCGTAAACGGTACTGTCCGTTGTATTCCCATTCGCATCCCGCTGATAATACGTGTATCTGCCCACCTGTTGAAATAAACTATACCGGACTCCCAGGTTGATCGTTAATTGGGGAGTGACAGACCAGTCATCCTGCAGATAATATGCAAACTCCCTTGCAAATTTTCTGGTTGAATTATTGGGTGTAAACTGAACGCTATCCTGGTTACCGCTTAATACATTGGGCAGGAAAGTGTGGTAAGTGTATTGAAAACCGGTTTTTAATTTATGCTCAGGGGAGGGATAAAAATCAAGATCTGTTTTTGCTGTCAGGTCCCGGATACCGGAGGAAAGATTGAGGTGGAAATTGTTCTGTTGTCCGTCCAGTGCAAAATGATAGTCGTTATAGACAAGCGTTGTGTTGGAAAACAATTTCTGGTTAAACACATGGTTCCATCGGAATGTGGCGGTTGAATTTCCCCAGGGTATTTCGGTTGTAAACGATCTTTTGGCGTTATTAAAGTTGAATTGATCCCTACCAAAATAACCACTCAGGTACAGTTTGTCCCTGGCTGAAACCTGGTAATTCATTTTGGCATTCAGGTCATAAAAATAATAGCCCGATCCATAATAGGCACTGCTCTTTTTTATAAATGGCTTGACAAGTGCATCCACATAGGTTCTGCGGGCAGAGACCATATAGGAGGCTTTGTTTTTCTTCAGGGGTCCCTGTATGGAAATCCGGGAAGCGATCAGACCGATCCCGGCATCTATCTGCGTTTTATACTGGTCGCCTTCCTTCATGGAGATATCCACGACAGAAGACAACCGTCCGCCATACTCTGCAGGCATTCCGCCTTTGATCAGCGTAACATTCTTTATCGCATCTGCATTGAAAATGGAGAAAAAACCGAACAAGTGCCCGGTATTGTACACAACGGCATCATCCAACAGGATCAGGTTCTGATCCGGTCCCCCGCCGCGAACATAAAATCCGGCATTCCCCTCACCTGCGTTTCTCACACCCGGCAATAACTGCAATGTTTTCAGGATATCGACTTCACCCAGAAAGGCAGGCAGGGATTTGGCTGTATTTACGCTTAGTTCGAATTTACCCATCTGGGCGGTTTTTACATTGTTCTCCTTTTTCCGGCTGCTGGTAACCGTCACGTTATTGATCAATTCCGTATTGGGAACCAGCAAAATATTTTTTTCGATATTGCCGGAAAGAGACAGGTTTATCAGTTTGGGCTGATAACCGATATAGGTACATAAAAGTTGGTATTCCCCTTTTGGCAGGGTGAGTGAGTAAAACCCATACTGATTACTAAGCACTCCCTTTGATAAGACAGGCAGGGAAAGATTGGCACCTATCAGCGATTCACCGGTTAATGAATCCCTGATAAATCCATCCAGTGTCACTTTATTCTGTGCAGACAGGCCGCAGGTAAAGATTCCAAAAAGCAAAAGCCATAGACTTCTTTTCAGCAGAAACGGAACCCATGATGACTGAGGTTTATTGTGTGGCATCCGAAACAGCCGTTTTAGGTCTGAAGTCCAGCGAATCCTTGATTACGCCACAATCCGGTTGCTGAACAGGCTCATAGGGATTCCTGATCCGGTTTGAGTAATTAAGCCAACCGCCACCCTGGTCAGGAAAAGCGGTATTGCAATACATGTGATAGATGACAGCCTGGTCATACCGGATTGTCCGGATCAGGTCATATACCTGGTCACTGATCAGCTGAAAAGCTTTCTTTTTTTCTTTCCTGTCGGTTTCTCCAACCAGACCGATGGTTTCATCAGCAATACTGCTGGTATAGGTTTTTGCCGTAGCAATCACGATGGAATCTGCTTTACACTCTGACAGTTTCAGGCTATCCACAGCCATCTTCAAGACCCGGGCAGACTGGTTGATACCGGAGTCATTCTGAGCGACCAATTGGTCTTTTAATGAGAAATAGGCGGTCAGTATATCCTGAAATGATTGGTTAAATACGGGAGAATTGGCACTTTGCATCAGCGGTTGCAATGGCTGATACGCTTCCTGAGGCTTCTTGTCTGCCGTTCCGCAGGCTGCCAATAACAGCAGCCCCCCTATCCAGATAACACGATACATAGAAAATATTTACTGACAAATTTACTGCAAATTGATTTGGCAGCAGTTTGGGTTTACCTTTGCGCACCTAAATACTTGTTAATAGATGTTGATCGGATTACAGAATGTAACGTTTGAATTTGGTGCCAGATTGATCGTGGAAGATGCTACCTGGCATATACAACCCGGTGACAGGATCGGATTAATCGGTTATAATGGAACGGGTAAGTCCACACTGCTGAAAGTGCTGGTGGGCGAATACACCCCTTCAAAAGGCAGCGTTGAAAAAAGCAAGGATACCACCATCGGTTACCTCCACCAGGACCTGTTGAGTTTTGATACGAATGACAACATCACGGAAGTTGCACTGAGTGCATTTGAAAGGGTCCGGGCCCTGGAAAAGGAAATCGAGGAATTGGGACATGCGCTGGAGCAGGATTCTGAAAATGAGTCACTGCTGATCAAATACACGGATAGTCTGCATGAGCTGGATGTGCTGGATGGTTACAATATCCATCACAAGGCGGAGGAAGTGTTACATGGCCTGGGGTTCAGCAATGAAGACCTGGTCAGGCCCTATAAAGAATTCAGCGGGGGTTGGAGGATGCGGGTTTTGCTCGCGAAAATGATCCTGCAGCAACCGGATGTATTGTTGATGGATGAACCTACGAACCACCTTGACCTGCCTTCGATCGAATGGCTGGAAAAATACCTGCTGCATTACAAGGGCAGCGTGGTGATCGTGAGCCATGATAAATTCTTCCTGAACCGGATGGTGAATAAGATTGTGGAACTGTATCAGCAGCAACTCCATATTTATACTGGCGATTACGAATATTATGAGCAGGAAAAGATGATTCGGATTGATATGCAGCAAAAAGCATATGAAAACCAACAGGACTTTATCCGGCAGCAGGAAAGGTTTATAGAAAGATTCAAGGCGAAAGCCAGCAAGGCTGCACAGGCGCAGAGTGTGCAGAAACGTCTCGATAAAATTGAAAAGATCGAAGATGTGAAACTGGAAAGACCGGATCTGCGCATCAATTTCCAGCTGGAGAAAGTGCCCGGTAAAGTATTGGTGGAACTGAAAAAGGTTAGTAAACAGTTCGGCACGATCAAGATCCTGGAAGATGCCGTGGCAGAGATCGAAAGGGGTGATAAAATAGCCCTGATCGGGGCCAATGGTAAGGGTAAATCCACTGTACTGAGAATGATTGCAGGAACTGAAACCTTTACCGGGGAAAGGGTCTGGGGGCATAATGTGGAGGAAAGTTTTTATGCACAGCATCAGTTGGAAGCCCTCACGCTTTCCAATAACCTGCTTGAAGAACTGCAGCAATGCGGCAGCAAAAAAACGGATGTAGAGCTGCGCAGCCTGTTGGGGGCTTTCCTTTTCAGCGGGGATGATGTGGACAAAAAGATCAAGGTATTGAGCGGAGGGGAAAAAGCACGCGTGGCCCTGGCCAAAACCATTGTGAGCAAAGCAAACTTCCTGATTCTGGATGAGCCTACCAACCACCTCGACATGCACTCAGTTGAATTGCTGGCCAGCGCACTGAACAAATACGAAGGCAGCATCATCCTGGTAAGTCACGATCGTTTCTTTATTTCCCAAACCGCCAATAAGATATGGGAGATCGTCGATCATAAGATCAAGGAATTTAAGGGTACCTACCAGGAATGGGTTGAGTGGAATGAACGCATGGCAAAGATCGAAGCCGAAAAACAGAAACTGGGATACCAGCAGCCCAAACAGGAAAACATCCCGGCTACCAAACCTGAACCGGTTGCTGTAAAGAATCCGGTGAAAGAAAATCCGGGTCCTATCCATAAGGAATTTCAAAAAGAACTCCAGAAACAACAAAGGAAACTGGGTTCGCTGGAAGCCGAACTTACCAAAGCAAAAGAGGTGGAAGCTGCCTGTGAAACCGCATTGGGTGACCCGGATAATTATGCCGACCGGAATAAGTTTGTAAAGCTGGAATCCGATTATCAGTCAGCCAAATCAAGAAGGTTGCAACTTGAAAAGGAATATGAGCAGGTTTTTGAAACCGTATTAGACCTGGAATCCAAAAACATATGAGCCGGTCATCAGATCATGATGCTTTTGACAAAATCGCTTACCAGGTAACTGATCATTTTACCCGTACCACTATTTGTTCGGCCATCTGATAACTGGACGGCGCCCTCGCTGATATGGAGATAGGCAGCTTTGGCAACCGATGCGGAATAACTGATATATTGTCTGGCGTGGATGAGATTGATGCCCATCGGACTTGAAGCACTGCTCAGCGCATTTTCAATACAGTCGATATCCAGTTCAATACCGCAGAACGTATCATTGGTAAAATCGACTGCATGTCCAACGGCCTGCAGGAAGCTTCTTTTTTGATGCAGAAATATGTCTTCAAACGTGATACAATCCACAAAGGAATTATTCACCAT
>JAGWTX010000207.1 GCA_028875955.1 Bacteroidota bacterium
GCTATTTTTATCCGGTTCATAGGTCTTTTGTTTGGAGATACTGTATCAGTTTGTCAACGGCTTTCTTCCGGTGACTGTATTTGTTTTTTTCATCCATCGTCATTTCGGCAAAACGTTTTGTGGCTCCATCCGGAATAAAGACAGGGTCATAGCCAAAACCCTGTAACCCTTTTTGGTCAGTGGCGATCCTGCCTTCACAAATCCCCTCGAATAATATCTCCCGACCATCCAGTATCAGGGAAATAACGGTTCTGAATCTTGCTGTCCTGTCTGATTTTCCTTCCAGGTTCTTGAGGAGCAGGTCAATATTTTGTTGAAAGTCCCTTCCTTCACCGGCGTAACGTGCGCTTTTCACGCCCGGAGCTCCCTTCAGGGAAGTTACTTCCAGGCCGGTGTCTTCGCTGAAACAATGCTGATTTGTCATTTGATAAATAGTCCGGGATTTTTCAGAGGCATTGGCTTCCAATGTTTCATGGGGTTCGGGTATATCAATGGTAATGCCCGCTTCCTGTAAAGTGATGATTGAAAAATCATTTCCGATGACGGACCTGATTTCTGCAATTTTATGTTCATTATTTGTTGCGAATATCAATTGTGTTTTCATTCCATTTTTCTTTAGAGATCTGGTATAGGACATGTTTTTCCAAATAATGACCGGGTGCTATTTTAGGATGATTGAATTCCAAGGTTTTCTGCATGCCTATTTTTTGCATGACTTTTTCCGATCTATGGTTGTGAACGGAAGTGAAAGAAACTATCTCCGATAAATCCAATCGGGTAAATCCGAATTGTAAACAGGCTTTTGCAGCTTCGGTGGCAAAACCCTGATTCCAGTGCTGCGGCAATATCCTCCAACCAATTTCTGTACAGGGTGTGAATGAAGCGGTAAAAGAAGGATGCCAGAGACCCGTAAATCCAATAAATTCCCCCGTATCCTTTCTTTCCAGGGCAAAAAAACCATAGCCTTTCTGGTTGATATGTTGCCGGATCCTGTTCATTTGATCCCTGCTCTGCTCTTCGGTTAATGTGGCAGGAAAAAATTCCATGGCCACCGGATCCCCGTTGAGCCTGCAAAATGGCGCCAGATCAGCCGTTATCCATTGCCGGATCCATAACCTTTCCGTTTCTATCATTGGTTTTACTGACATGGGCCGGGAATGGGTTTACACAGCAAACATTTTCTTCAGGCATAACCAAAGTTTGCTCTTTTCCAACCGGGCATCCTGCGTATTCTGTAACATGCTTTCCAACGGCATGGACAAAAGGAACTGGCACTGGTCATAATTCTGTATCTGATAATTGGGTATGGTAAATGGGAGTTGCAATGCCTGCGCCGGAATGCCGAAAGCGATCAGAAAGGCAGGTCTCAGCTTTTCCTTGAGTACGGGATAGCCCATCGGATCTGAAAAATGGTTGACGATGGCAACATCCCCCAAATTCAGCTGACAGGCACCCAAAATAGATGAAAGAAATTGTAATGCGTCATCTTTCAGATAAACTGCATCTTTTTCGTGGACAAGCAGGGTAATATTTCGTAAATTGCTCCCCAGAAACCACTGACGGTCAGTAGGAATTGTAACTTTTTCCGGTTTTTTTTCTACAGTTCCCGGTTCATTATCTGCAATAACAAGGCTGTTTTTATACAGATCTGCAATCAGGAAGTCAGGTAGTTGTAAATCATCTTCTTTCATACAGTCGAAATATTAACAGTTGTTAGTTTTTTGATTTTTTTGTTTATTTGCGTCAAATATAAAACTATGGTAGCAGCAGCAGGCATTAACATTACAAAGGTAGAGACAAGTAAATTAAATGAGATGAGTCTCGAAAACCTTCCTTTCGGACGGTATTTTTCTGATCATATGCTGGAAGCCGATTATGAGAATGGAGAATGGAAAAATGTGGAAATCAAACCTTACCAACCCTTGTTGCTGGAGCCTTCGGTAGCTGCTTTACATTATGGACAGGCGATTTTTGAAGGGATCAAAGCCTATAAGAATGCAGAGGGTAATGCGGCAATTTTCCGTCCCTATGACAATTTTAAGCGTTTTAATTTATCAGCGGAACGGATGAATATGCCAACCGTACCAGAAGAGATCTTTATGGAAGGGATGCGTTTGTTGATTGAAATTGACAAAAACTGGGTCCCTTCCTTACCGGAGCATTCCTTATATATCAGGCCGTTTATGTTTGCTTCAGACCCGGTAATCGGCGTAAAACCTTCTGAAACCTACAAGTTTCTGATCCTGCTGAGTCCTACCGGGCCGTATTATGCAACCCCTATGAAGATATACGTGGAAGAAACCTATACAAGGGCTGCACCGGGCGGTGTGGGTTTTGCCAAAAATGCCGGTAATTACGGAGGCAGTATGCTGGCAACCTCCCTGGCAAAAAAACAGGGTTATGACCAGGTTTTATGGACCGATGCTTTTGAACACAAATACCTGCAGGAAGTAGGCACGATGAATGTGTTTTTTGTAATGGGGAATAAAATTGTAACACCTTCCCTGGAAGATGGAACCATCCTGGCCGGTGTTACCCGTGATAGCGCAATGGTTGTTCTGAAAGAAATGGGCAGGGAAGTTGTTGAAACCAAGATCAGTATTGATGAATTGATAGAAGCGCATAAATCTGGTTTGCTGACAGAAGTGTTTGGAACCGGCACCGCAGCTACCATTTCCATGATCAAGGAATTGCGGTACAAGGATTATACGATGCATTTTGATACAGATAACAGTAAAACCGCCAGGGAGTTGAAGGCAAGACTGGATGCCATCCGTAAAGGGGAAGCACCTGATACGCATGGCTGGCTGTTGGCGGTATAAATGTTGACTGAAATTGTAAAAGGGGAATTGTGCAAACAATTCCCCTTTTTTTAATACTTATAGAACTTACTGGTTTTTACATGGTGTCCGGTTCGGAATTCAAGGAGATACATACCACTGATCAGATGGGAAACCGGTAATTGGATCCGGCCTGTTTCTTGCACGCCCAGCTCTTTTTGCAGAATGGGTTTACCGGAAAGATGTAAAATCCGGACAGAAGTATTACCCGGCTCGGTACAATGAAAATTGATGATCAGCTGGTCTCTGGCAGGAACGGGAAAAACCGTCAGCTGGATATTTTTATCGGGTAAACTGATGGCCGGGTCAACCGAACTTTTTATTTCAAACCGGTTCATTCCCTGGGTAGCCGTATCTGTTGTTATGTCGAAAGAATAGGATTCATCCTGTTTGAGCGGGACCCATTGGTGAAGATAGTTGTCATATAGCTGAAGAGTATTGTTCACCGGTAGCCTGCACATGGCAATTTTCAATTGATACCTGCCTGGTAATGCCTGCGTAATCCCCAGCTGGATGATTGAATTATTCATCAGATTCCTGTTGTCTATGGAAAGCATTTTGCCATCCTTGTTCCTGGTGAAAAAATTGAGATCCGGATTCATGATTTTTTCCGCGTCGAATTTATCCGTTCCGGACCGGGCACTGTCCAGTTGCCTGATAAGAATCCGATCCCAAAATACCTGGTCAGAAACCAATCTGATCTCACACCCGGAAACATCATTCCAGTTTCCCAATTGAAGCGGATCATTTACAGACTCCCCTGTTTTACTGTTTTCAGTAATCAGGAAATGCTGAAACGGGGCATCATTCGCTTTAACGATAAAGGATCCAAAGGGAGGAAGCAGGTAGGGCTGGCTGAACAAATAACAACTATAACCCCCTCTTTTTCCCTGAGTGGGATTCCAGATCCAGAAAGCATCCCCTGTTTTTGCTGTCCTGGCAACGCGTTCAAGTTCGATGGCACTAAAATAGGGGTTTCCAATAATCTGGTACGCGGGTGATTGATTGACGGGTATGCTTATTTCCTGGTCGCCGGTGTTCAGTTGTCCGGAAAGAAGCAAGGAAACTGCGGCTGGAAAATAGCTTCCATTGGTGCCATTTCCGGGTGAACTGCTGTCCAAACCCTGTCCTTTCTTTCCCCTGATCCATAAACGGATACCCGTTTGTTTTTTCCATTGGTTGAAAGGGCCTGTGTTTATGTTTGTATACGCCTGCCATCCCGAATCAAAACCCGATGCTTCCGTTCCCTTTTCAGGATCATACCAGAATGCAGAAGGAGAATTTGTACGGGTAATCGTAAAACCATGAAGACTTCCGTTTTCACCACTTATATCGATGCTATCAGTTAGGGAAAGCAGGCTGATGCCATGTGAAAAGGGATGTGCCAGTATTCTGTCAACTGACCTTCCTTCCGGAATGCCGATCTTGAGTTGAGATTTTCCGATAATGTCTGATCCTGTTGCCACTGGAGCTAAGGTTGCCGAATCGGAAAGCTTTAAAAAATCATGGGTATATAAATTTCCTTTTTGTAAATAAATATTTCCGGTTATGGTCAGACTATCCGTCAAATGCAGATTTCCGGTAGTCTGAATAAAAATATTTTTCAATTGATGTAGTCGCAATATTTTTCCCGGAAGGTATTGTGTGGCTATACCTCTGAAGCGCAGGCTCCCGTTTACTGCATCAATACTGTTTTCTGAAGCTGCAATCTTACCCGTTACCTGCAAATTGCCTTCAATGGTCAGATGACTTTTTTCGGTAAGAATTAAATCCCTGCAAACAACCTGTGATGAAATAACCGGATCATATTTTCTGACAGAATCAATATACACATCGTTTGTATCGGCCGGAATCCTTGATTGACACCAGTTAGCTGGTTCATCCCAGGTCTGACTGCTGTCACCTTTCCAATATCCCACCTTGAATAGGTTTATCTTAACTGGTTCTGAACTGTCACTGCAGGCACCCGAAATAAGGATTCTTCTGAACCAGGTGGATCCCGCAAGCGGCAATGGTAGTAAGTCCGCTTCACCGTTATTCTTTTCTACTTTCTGAAAATGGGTTGTATCCGTTTCATGGGTAGACTCCCATACATATTGATAAATACCGGATCCTCCGGTGGGTTGGGTGCCGAAAAGTTTTTCTGGTTTTTGATCAATGCATAGGTTTTGCGGATTCCGGATACGATTATTTCCGATGGAAGGAAGGATCTCTATCCGAATGGTTTTTCGGGTGGTATAAATGCCGTCAGTGATTTCGGTTACCA
>JAGWTX010000208.1 GCA_028875955.1 Bacteroidota bacterium
AATTGGAAATAACTGGCCCTGAACCTTCCGTTAACGATCTCGCCCTGCACTTTTGCTTTGCGAACCGCATGACAGAAACCGTCTTTTGCATGTGCGTCACCATGATCATCAATATTTGTACCGTCTACAAAATAGGTTTTCCCGTTCATCCGGATCGCCAGGTCGCAGCTTTTCCCTTTCATCCCGAATTGACACTCGCCACAGGCTGCATCAACCATGACTAATTTTTTTTGCGGATCGGGCTTATTGGGTTCTGCCGCTTTTTGCTGCGCAGATAAAGTAAGGGTCCCGATTCCCAGACAAATTATTAAGGATACTAATTTCATATGTTTGTTTTTTATTTCTCTTATTTAGCCCTGTCCTTTTGCTACCCGTTTATCCGATTTTTTTTGAATAGCAAACGCTGTTCTCCACACCGATATACTGTCCATAGTTAGGTGTAATCAAATAACCACATTTTTGATAGAGTGCCATGGCTTCTACCTGTCGTTTGCCTGTTTCGAGTACTGTTTTTTGATAGCCGAGTTCTTTTGCCCATTTTTCGAGTTCCCGTAATATCTCCTGTGCAATGCCCTTTCCTCTATGATCCGGTGAAACATACATACGTTTTACTTCCATGGATGTTTCGTCAAATGCTTTGATGGCGCCACAGGCAATGGCTTCCTCGTTTTCAAAAACCAGGACTACATTTTTAAGTGCATCAATTTTATTAAACTGATCATAAAAACCATGTTCATCTCCATCCATGATAGTGAGATAAGCATCCAATTCTTTTACAAGATATACAAATGCAGCATGAGAAGAATCTGTTCTGATAAGATTGATCATAGGGCCTTTATTTGCATGGAACCAAGGTTCTCAGTTTAAAATTACGCAGATTTTGCCACTGAGGCATAGAAACACAGAATAAAAGGGATCCGATTTAAGACTTTCTTTTTTGCAGGAATTTTTTTGCTGCATACAACATGCTTAACGCCAAAGCAAAAACAGCGAGACCCTGTAACTCTTCGCGCGATAAGCCGGTGAGCAACCAAATGATCACGATTGCCGCCAGAACCGGGATGATCACACCGCCGCGTAAACGGAAGGTTTCGTTTTTTTCAGGTGATGGTTTTTTCCGAAGCTTAATAGCAGCCAGTACGGCACCAAAATAAACGATCAGGGCTGATGCGCTGGAAATAGTGGCAAGGGTTTTAAACTCGCCTGTGATTGCAAAAACCAGGTCAATACAGACATACACTATGATCGCTGTGGTGGGTGTTAGATATTTTGGATGGATTTTTGAAAGTGGTTTGGGAAGCAGACCATCCCTGGCACCACTATATAAAATCCTGGGTATCGACAACACTTCTGTACCCAATGTCCCAAACATAGAGATCGCCGTTACTACAATTATCAATATGCTTCCTGTTTTACCAAACACCTTTCCTGCCACTGCGGCCAATGGTGCATCTTGATAGGCTGCAATGGTTTCGCCCAGCACGCCCTGTGTAACGAGTTGAATACCCATGTACAATAAAAGGATGAGCAACACCGCCAGAAAAATACCGATCGGAACCGTGCGTGATGGATTCTTGATTTCACCACCGTTACTCAAGGGGGTTTCCAAACCCATAAACGCAAAGAATAACAGAAGTGAAGAGCTGACAAGATGGGTAATAGTTGGCGTGCTGATCCATTTCAGATTATCCGGTGAGATATAGAAAGCTGCAACCCCCACCAGCACAATCAATGGAATGATTTTTCCTACGGCCGTAAGCTCCACCAAACGAATACCATTTTTAACACTGCGGATATTCAGATATGCAAGCCCGCCAAAGATCACTACGAAAAAAACCGCTCTAAACAATCCATTGGTGAACACCGGAAAAAAATAACCCAGCGTATCTGCCAATGCATTGGCAATGGCGGCATCAGAAAACACACAGGATCCCAGCCAGTAAATATTGTTAGCCAGGAAACCGGCAAAGGGACCAAACGCTTTTTCAATATAGGTATACGTGCCCCCGCTGATATGGGTATTACTGCCCAGCTCGGCAAAACAGAGAGCCACCAAAAAAATCACCAGTCCGCAAACCAGGTAAGCAAGTATGGCAGCAGCACCAAGATTGGCAGCAACAATTGCCGGTATCACAAAAATGCCTGTGCCTACTGTAATATTGATGATAGCCAGGACCAGGGACCTGACGCCAATTTCTTTTTTTAGGTTTTCCTTTACCGCTTCTTTTGACATAGGTATATCATTGAATGGTTATGCGCAGGGATAGAAAACCTAGGCACGCCTGTTAATCTTTATGCGATTCCATACTGAATATACGGTTTCCTGTGAATGATGATACAGCCTGTTTTGACCCGCTTACCGGTTTATTAGCCAATTTTCCGATACCGGGTACCTATGTAATCTACAAAATCAGGTTCGATCCCCTGTTGACGAAGTATGGTTTGAATCTGTGCGCGGTGATGAATGGAATGATAATTCAGTTGCAGGGCGATGTCGGCAGGGGTAGCCGCCCAGGTGGTTCCGTCAAAACCTACAAAAGAAACTTCTGTTGATAAACTTTCTTCTGTCTGTGTTGCAAGATAATCGGTCCATAGAGTAAGACTTTTCTGCCATTCTTTGGCAAGATCCGATATGGGATAAACCGGGTCCCACCAGGACATTTCTCTGACAGCCGGATCCTGTTTCAGTCTGGCCATCCATTTATATTGGGAATTGATCAGGTGACTAAAAAGCCGGACACTCTCTTCGGGATCCGGCAGGGCCTGCATTTTGGAAAGCAGTTGAAGATTGGTTTGGTGATTGTACTGAAAAGTGTCCAGCAAATAGGTTTTCATTTCCATCTTTCGGCAGTCAGATTGTTTATCTAATCTACAAAAGAGATATTGAAAAAGTTACCTGTTTTTAAGCTGTTTTCATTTCGGTCAGTTCTTTCTGCAAACGGAACATTTCATCACGTAACCTGGCTGCTTCAATAAAATCCAGGTCACGGGCTGCTTTTTCCATTTCCTTTTTGGTTCGGTTAATGGCTTTTTCCATTTGCGGTATGGTCTGATAACTTACCTGTTCCTCTGCTGCGGTATGGTTTACCAGTTCCGCATCCTTTTGCAGCGCATAGGGATTGGATGGATCATATCCTTTGATATCCAGAACCGATCCTTGTGCAAAAACCTGCTCCCGTGATTTTAAGATGGTTTTGGGTGTTATGCCGTGCTCCGCATTATACTGCAACTGTTTCTCCCTTCTCCGGGAGGTTTCATCAATGGTGCGTTGCATACTTTCCGTTATTGTGTCGGCATAAAAAATTACCCTGCCATCCACATTTCTCGCTGCCCGGCCTGCCGTCTGGGTAAGCGATCTTTCATTACGTAGAAACCCTTCCTTATCGGCATCCAGTATCGCCACCAATGCCACTTCCGGCAGATCCAGTCCTTCACGCAAAAGATTCACACCCACCAATACGTTTATTTCCCCCAGCCTGAGCTGTCGTAAAATCTCAACCCTTTCCAGGGTATCCACATCACTATGGATGTATTTGGATTTGATGTTGATCCGTCCCAGGTATTTGTCCATTTCTTCGGCCATCCGTTTGGTTAATGTGGTTACCAGCACCCGATAACCCTGAGCCACGGTTTTGTCGATCTCATCCAGCAGATCATCAATCTGGTTCACACTGGGTCTGATCTCGATCGGCGGATCAAGAAGACCCGTAGGTCTTACAATCTGTTCGATCACCACGCCCCCGGTTTTCTCCAGTTCATAATCACCCGGTGTGGCACTGACAAAGATCGTCTGACCAATCAGGCTTTCGAATTCATGAAAATTGAGCGGCCGGTTATCCATGGCACTGGGTAAGCGGAATCCGTAATCCACCAATACCAGTTTACGGCTCCGGTCACCCCCATACATACCCGCAACCTGGGATACCGTCTGATGGCTTTCATCGATCACACATAAAAAATCTTTGGGAAAATAATCCAGCAAACAGAAGGGCCTGGTACCCGGGCGGCGTCTGTCAAAAAACCGGGAATAGTTTTCAATACCGTTACAATAACCCAGCTCCCGGATCATTTCAATATCATATTCCACCCTTTCTTTCAATCGTTGTGCTTCAATATATTTACCACTCTCCTTGAAATAAGCCACCTGGGCCATCATCTCATCCTGGATTTCATGCATCACTTCCACGATCATGTCCTTGGGTGCCAGATAAAGGGTCGCCGGAAAGATGGCCGCATTTTCCATCACACCGATGCGTTTACTGGTTCCGGTATCAATGCTTTCAATCTCTTCAATCTCATCCCCGAAAAAAGTGATCCTGTAACCGAAATCCACATAAGGCAGGTTGATGTCCACCGTATCCCCTTTTACACGAAAGGTTCCGCGTGTAAAATCCCCTTGGGAGCGGTTGTATAAAGAATTGACCAATGCATGCAGAAAGCCCTGTCTTGAGATCACCATTCCTTTGTGAATCCTGATGATCCCGTTTTCATATTCCGTTGGGTTACCCATACCATAGATACAGCTCACACTTGCCACCACAATGATATCCCTTCTTCCGCTCAACAATTGAGAGGTAGCCTGTAACCGGAGTTTATCCAGCTCCTCGTTTATACTCAGGTCCTTTTCGATATAGGTATCGCTAACCGGCATATAGGCTTCCGGTTGGTAGTAATCATAATAGCTTACAAAATACCCGACGGCGTTCTCCGGGAAAAACTGTTTGAATTCGCCATAAAGTTGTGCCACCAGGGTCTTATTGTGTGTCAGTACCAGGGTTGGGCGCTGGGTTTGCTGAATCACGTTGGCAATGGTAAAGGTTTTACCAGATCCGGTAACTCCCAGCAATGTTTGAAAGGGCTCACCCTGGTTCACACCATCGGTAAGCTGACGGATAGCAGAAGGTTGGTCGCCTGCAGGAGAATAGTCGGAATGTAAAATAAAGGGCATCAGGAACTTTAAGCGTAAAGTTACATCTATCCCCTATTTCTTTTCGCATGCAAAAGGGTCCGGATATTCAGATACGACAAAAAATAACCGGGCCCTTGTATTTACAGAAAACAACCTGCGAATACAAAGGCCCGGATTAACCCAAGATCCCCCAACC
>JAGWTX010000209.1 GCA_028875955.1 Bacteroidota bacterium
GACTCGCTTTTGGAACCGGGTGGCACAGCCGCTTTCAACATTTCAACCAGACGTTTTCTCATCATGTTTACTTTATCAGGATATGCCTGTGCAAGGTTATGGGTTTCTCCGGGATCGGTTGCCAGGTTATACAGGGAGAGTATTCCATATTTGGCGATTTGTTTTTCGGATGGTTTTTTTTGTTCGCTGTTTTCATCTGCGCCCAGGGCAATCAGTTTCCAGTCGCCCATCCGAATGGCGGATTCATTGGGTCCGTGGTTGGAAACGGATAGGATGGCATCATGCGGTGAAGGGGCCGATTGTGTGATCATGGGCCAGATATCTTTTCCATCGATCTGTTCTTTCTGACCGGGTTTCCCGCCTGCCAAACCGAGAAGGGTGGGATACCAGTCAATCACATGCATCGGTTCCAGGATCTTTTTACCGGAAGCGATATGCCCGGGCCAGTTTACAAAACAGGCGCCCCTGATCCCTCCTTCATAAACGGAACCTTTGAAATCGCGCAGGGGTAAATTAACACCGGGTGGCGGTGCGCCATTGTCACTCAAAAAAACAATGAGTGTGTTTTCACGGATACCAGCTTTGTTGATCGAGCCTACAATCTGGCCTATCGCTTCATCAACCGCCGCCAGCATACCGGCCAGTTTTTGCCGGTTACCTTTTAACTGCGGATAAGGAGCCATGTATGTATCCGGAACCTGGTATGGAGCATGGATACCATTAAAGGGGATGTAAAGAAAAAAGGGTTTTTTCTGATCAGCTGTTTCAATAATATGACAGGCTTCTTTTGCTATCAGGTGGGTACTGTATCCCTCTTCCGACAGGGGCACTTCATTCCGGTACCAGTCGGGTTTGTGATCGCGTTGGTGGGTGAAATAATCTATGTTGCCATAATAGAAACCATACTGGTGATCGAATCCTCTTTCCATGGGCAGGTAGGCTTTGTCGGATTCGCCCAGGTGCCATTTACCTGTTATCGCTGTAAAATATCCTCTGGCACGCAGCGCTTCTGCGAGGGTATGCTCTGTAAGAGGCAATCCCCAATGGGCTCCGGGGGGAACCACACTATAGACACCGGTTCGGGTAGGATAGCGTCCTGTCAGAAAAGCCGCTCTTGTGGGAGAACAAACGGGTTGTACATAACTGTTGTCCAGAATGGTGCCTTCTCTGGCAAGCCGGTCAATCACAGGCGTGGCAATTTCCATCCCGCCATTAAAACCGCATTCACCATAGCCCATGTCATCCACCAATATAAAAACAAGATTGGGCGACTGTTTTGTAACGGTTTGTGCAGGGCTTGCTACGATGCCACAAAAAAAGAAACTGAGGAAAAATAGAAAAAAACCCAACCGGGTAAAAAGGAACTGTCTGACAGTCATCCTTGTTAGGTGTGTTCTTTTGCCTGGCGGAATATCCCGAAAAGAAAAAAGCATACGATTTGTTTTAGACAGATATGTTTTCACAACCCTGCAGGAACCAGGAGGTCCGGACGGGATCCTGTTTTGGAAAACCTGTCTTTAAATGTACAGGATTTCAGATCAGGTACGAAACGTATTGGTTTTTGAAAGGGATGTATTTACCAGCCTGTTTATTGCAGATGCGCATCGATAAATGCGCGGACATCGCTATTCATTTTTTCAAAGGATTGCAGGAAGGCCTGGTATTTTTTTTGGATAACAGGATGTTCTTCCGGGTCCTTCGAGAGTTCAGGGAAAACTTCCTGTTGACGGGCTTCGGAGGCAAGCTTCATTTTTACAAGATGCATGGAATGCCGAAGTTCATCGATCTCTGTTCTCAGTTCAGCGAATTTTTTTTTGAATGCATCTATCTTTTCCGAGATGCCGGCATCAACCGATTTTGTTTTTGCTTCCAGCAGATAATCATCAAAAATGCGCAGCAGATTGATGTCATGGTTTAGTTCCGCAATCCAAAGACGATACATCAAATGAAGACCCATGCGTGAAGGAGTATCCGGCATAACAAAGCGTTTGGTACACTGGGGAAATTACTACAAAAAACAACGTTTAAAAAACCGGTTATCATAAAAACGGTTCTTATTTTATCGTTAACAGAATTTTCTTCATCACAATGGCCACACCTTAAAAAAAGCTTATAAAAAAATGGTCGTTTTCCGGATGGCTTTGTTTACGGAATTTCTTTGTTCAATTGGAAACTGCTTAACGATAACCGTATTAGGTGATTCTTTTATTATCTTGTACAATCCCAAATTGTCATTTCCAATTTTTATCTATGAACAGAAGACATTTTTTAAAAACAGGTTCCCTGGCGGGGATTACGGTTTCTGCGTTAGGAGTTACCGCCTGTCATACCAATCCGGGATCAAACCCTGATAAATCCAACCAGACAACGGCATCCGATTTTGCCTTGCAGGAAGCCACGATTGATGCCCTGCAGCAAAAAATGAAAGAGGGTACTGCCACAGCCAGGTCATTAACAGAAATGTACCTGAAGCGGATTGCGGAAGTGGATCAGAGCGGCCCTTCCCTTCACGCGGTAATCGAAACCAATCCAGATGCATTGTCAATTGCAGATACAATGGATGCTGAAAGAAAATCCGGAAAACTAAGAGGCCCTTTGCATGGCATTCCGGTGCTGATCAAGGATAATATTGATACCGGCGACCAGATGATGACAACTGCGGGTGCACTGGCACTGGTGGGACACAAAGCCAAAGAAGATGCGTTTATCGTAAAACGTCTTCGGGAAGCAGGTGCCGTATTGTTGGGTAAAACCAATTTAAGTGAGTGGGCGAATTTTCGTTCCACACGTTCTACCAGCGGTTGGAGTGGCCGTGGCGGTCAAACCAAAAACCCTTATTACCTGGACCGATCTCCTTCCGGTTCCAGTTCGGGTTCCGGTGCTGCGGTGTCTGCCAATCTTTGTGCAGTAGCGATTGGTACTGAGACAGACGGATCGGTGATAGCTCCCTCTTCATTCTGCGGAATTGTGGGTATCAAACCCACAGTAGGTTTATTGAGTAGAAACGGCATCATCCCGATATCCAAAACACAGGATACGGCAGGTCCGATGGCGAGAACCGTGAAAGATGCAGCTATTTTATTAGGCGCATTGACAGGCGCAGACCCCGGTGATCCGGTTACGGCTGAAAGCAATGGCAAAGCGCTGAAAGACTATACCAGTTTTTTAGACCCGAATGCATTGAAGGGGAAAAGAATCGGGATCGAAAAATCATTTCTCAGGGAACGAAAAGAGACCATGGTTGCCGCTTACCAGCAGGCCATCGATGTACTCAAAAAACAAGGGGCAGAAATCATTGAGATCGAATTATTAAAACAAACCGCACCCCTTGGTGAGGCGGAATGGCTTGTGATGCAGTATGAGTTTAAAGCAGGATTGAATGCCTATCTGAAAACGGCAGGTGCCGGTGTTCAATCGCTGGCTGATGTGATCGCCTATAATCAAAACCATGAAGCAGCTTCCATGCCTTATTTCAAACAGGAGATATTGGAAATGAGTGAAAAAAGAGGCGACCTGGAGACAGCGGAATACAAACAGATGGTTCAAAAAACAACATCCGCAAGAAAAATCATCGATACGCTGATGAAGGAAAACAAACTGGATGCGATTGCCGGCACCAGTTACGGACCCTCCATCTGCATTGATCTTGTGAATGGCGATAATGATCCCGGGTTCTATTTTTGTCCGCCAGCTGCGATGGCAGGCTATCCGCATATCACCATACCGATGGGCATGATCCACGGACTGCCAATTGGTTTTTCTTTTATGGCAAGCGCCTACCAGGAAGGAACCCTGATTGGTTTGGGTTATGCTTTTGAACAGGCCACGCATCATAGAACGGCACCGAAGTTTTTGCCAACATTGTATCCGGGAGTGGGTTAGGGTTGTGGTCTTTAGACTTTGGTCTTTAGTCTTTGGGTTTTAAATAGTTAATAGTTGACTAAAGACCAAAGACCAAAGACTAAAGACTAAAGACTAAATCGCTGCGTAGCGAAGATCCCGCGAATAGCGGGAGACTAAAGACTAAAGATTTTTTTAGCGCTGCAAGTTATATTTTAGCTGCCCAATATTCCTATGAAGAAAATTCTGCCTGTCATTGTTATCGCCCAGTTTTTCTGTACATCGGTATGGTTTTCGGGTAATGCAGTGGCGGGGGAGATCATGCAGGACTTACAGATGGGTCCTTCGTTTCTGGCGTATCTGACCAGTGCCGTTCAGTTGGGTTTTATCGACGGCACGCTGGTTTTTGCTTTTTATATGCTGGCAGACCGTTTTTCACCCTCTTTTGTTTTTTTGATATGTGCGGTACTCGCGGCTATTTTTAATGTATCCGTTGTATTGTTTGCATGGGGTGAAGTCGGAGTGCTTTGTCTGCGTTTCCTGACCGGTTTCTGTCTGGCCGGAATTTATCCCATCGGGATGAAAATCGCTTCCGATCATTTTCAACAGGGGCTGGGCAAATCATTGGGTTATCTGGTAGGCGCATTGGTATTGGGAACCGCCCTACCTCATTTGGTAAAGTCTGTGACCACCCAGCTTCCCTGGAAATATGTGATGATCACGAGTTCTGTATTGTGTGTAACAGGAGGAGGCCTGATGTATCGCCTGGTGCCCGATGGCCCATATCATAAACGTTCCCAACCTGTCCGTTTTCTGGATTTTCTGAAAGTATTCAGGCAAAAGGATTTCAGGGCTGCCGCACTGGGTTATTTTGGACATATGTGGGAGCTATACACATTCTGGGCTTTTTTACCCTTTATGCTTATCCAGTACCAACGGCTTCATCCCCATCCCGGTTTTCCGGTTTCTATTTGGTCTTTTCTGATCATCGGATCCGGATCCATTGCCTGTATAGCGGGTGGATTGGTTTCAAACAGATATGGAACAAAAAAGATGGCAAGACTGGCTTTATGCATATCAGGGTGCTGTTGTGTGTTATCTCCTTTTCTTTTTTTCCAGTCTTCCGAAACCTTATTTCTCCTGTTTCTTTTTATATGGGGTATGAGCGTTGTTGCCGATTCTCCCCTGTTTTCTACCCTGGTGGCACAATCTGCTGCACCCGAAGCAAGGGGAACTTCCCTGACACTGGTAACCTGTCTGGGT
>JAGWTX010000210.1 GCA_028875955.1 Bacteroidota bacterium
GCCTTTATTTACGGCAAATTTAATCTAATTTTCCGAATGTCCTTTTTTTGTAACTTTGCGGGACTATGAACTGGAAAAAACTCCTGAAGGTGGTACTTTTTGCCTCAATTGCCCTGGTGCTGCTGTACTTTTCTTTCAGGGGCATCCACTGGAATGATTTTCTGGAAGGCCTGCGTTCGGCCGATTATTTCTGGATACTGATGTCTGTTCTGGTGGGCGCGTTTTCTTTCTATATCCGGGCCGCCCGCTGGAGGATCATCCTGCTGAGCCTGGGAAAACCCGTCAGGAGAATCGACACCTTTAACGGTGTAGGCATGGCGTACCTGACCAATTTTGCCATCCCCAGGGCAGGGGAAGTGGCCCGTTGCGGGGTGGTGTCACAACGCTCGGGACTGGGTTTTGACAAAGTCCTGGGGACTGTTGTCCTGGAAAGGACGTTCGATCTGCTGTGCCTGGTGGTCATCACGGTGGCTGTAGCCTTCCTGCGCATGGATGTTTTCGGGAATTTTATGATCACCCAAATCTGGGATCCTTTTATACATCGCACGGGCGGGTCGACAATGCTGGCCTTGCTGCTGGCCGCGGGCATCCCGCTGGTCCTGCTGGCCGCGGGATTCCTGTTCCGCAAACAGCTGGGAAAACTCAGGGTCACAGCCCGGGTGGTGAATTTTTTCAGGGGCATATGGAAAGGCCTGGTACAGGGAATGCGTATGCCCCGCAAGGGTTATTTTTTCTTCCTGACCTTACTGATGTGGTTTCTGTACGTATGCACCAGCTATTGCACCATCCTGGCTACACCCCTGAGGGATCAGCTGAACTTGACAGATGCCCTTTTCCTTATGGTTGTGGGCAGTTTCGGATGGGTCGTTCCTGTCCAGGGAGGCATCGGTGCCTTTCATTTTATTGTAACACTGGCGTTGGTGGCGGTTTACGGCCTTACCCAGACCAGCGGGATGGTATTTGCCACCATAAGTCACGAATCCCAGGCTTTTACCATGTTGCTGACCGGGTTGTTCGCTGTAATCTATATGGGCGTGACCAGTAAAAAAAACAAAACCTAATAAATAGGAATATGAGCGGCGTGCAACGCCCAGCGATTATTCCCGGTTGAACTACATCTGCGGGATAGTCGCTATGCACTTAAAGAAGGTTTTTATTGTATCTTAGAGATCGAATGGGCAGGAAACAGCCCGACGTTCATTGACATGATGCAAGTTTTTGTGCTTTCTCCAGGTCATTGTACAGGACCAAGTAGCATTTGGGAGCCAGTTTTCGGCTTTTCTGCTCGCCGCCGGGCATAGTTTTCCCGTTTGCGTCCAAAACGCAAAATGAGTTGTTGCTTAGGAACAGGCCGTTGGTTTGTAGAAACAGCCCCGTGCTGGTGAACGTATTCGGGGCAGTTCCCTGATGGTTACCATCCTTCCGGTTTTGCACACCGGGCAAAGGCATGGATTTATGCCGGTAAGCCGGGCAAACCGTTCCACATTGGTTTCGGTCGGTTGTTGCTTTTTGATAAGCGTGTCGATTCCAGGCTTCACTTGGGGAACAAACTGCAGCTCAAGGTGTCGTTTTACGGTATGGTTGTAAATACCAAAGCGCCGGATCTTGACAAACCGTCGGGGCAGGATGTGCAGGGTAAACCGTCGCAGGAATTCGACCCCACCGAGTGTAACAGGCTTTTTAACAGCCCTGTCACGATAATCTTTTGCAATAAAGGTTACTTTACCGCCGGCAATATTCAGGATGCGTTGGTTGGTAATGGCTACCCGATGGGTATATTGTCCCAGGTATTTTATTACGTGCTCAGCGTTTGCCAGCGAAGGTTCGCAATAAACAACCCATTTTGTTTGGTAAGCCTGCTGTATTTGGTTGTTAAAAAGGGAAAGTTCGTTTTGTTTACGTAAGGCCCGTTTGAGGCTGTCGAGAAACTTTCCTTTAAAAGCACTGCTTAGTTGATGTACCGGATAAAGGTAAGTACCCGAATGGTCGATGTTTTTCCATTTCCCGTCCAAAGCATAACCGGCAGCGGGCACAAGGCAATGGATGTGCGGATGAAGTGAGAGGTTCTGTCCCCAGGAATGGATTACAGCAACCGCTCCGGTTTCAACACCAAAATGCGAGTATCCAAATGAGCGAAGCGTATTCCAAACCGCAGCAAAAAGCAGGTCGTAATACCTCCTTTGGTTGTGCAGGCAAATGGCGTTCAAGTGGTGCGGAACGGTAAACACCAGGTGGTAATGTTTCACTGGCAAGGTGGCACGCACCAAATCATCAATCCAGAAAGCCTGTTTTGCCGCCTGGCATTTGGGACAGTGGCGGTCGCCGCAACTGTTGTAACTGTAACGCACGATTCCGCAGTTTTCACAGGCTTCTTCGTGACCGCCCAAAGCGGCAGTACGGCAAACAACTATTTTTCCCAGCACTTTCAGTTGCAACGGAGTAAGCTCTGTTTTATCAGCCAGCTCAGCGCCGAAGAAACGAACCACATCGGCCAGTTCAAAGGTTGTCCTCATTTTCCAATGAACTGCTTCTTTTTCTTCGGAAAGTCATAAAGCGTGTCCAGCGGGCTGTGAGGTTTAATCAGCGGGCATTGGGCCACATGCAGGTAGATCATGGTGGTGGTAATTTCGGCATGGCCAAGCAGTTCCTTCAGGGTGACAATGTTCAAGCCTTGTTCCAAAAGGTGGGTCGCATACGAATGGCGCAGTGAATGCAGATTTACATCCTTTGTAATGGAAGTCTTTTTCAGGTTTTCGCGCATGACCCAGGACAGGCCCCGGACGCTGTAACGACCGTCAGGTTCTTTGCCGTTAAACAGCCAGATGTGGGGGTTTTCGGCTTTCAGGTACTTTTTCAAACCGACGGCCATGCTGTCGGCCAATGGCACGATGCGATCCTTTTTGTACTTGCTCTGGCGGATGTGAATGGTCCGACGTTCAAAATCCACATCGGAGATTTTCAGGTTGATTACTTCCTGACCACGTAAACCGGCCGAATAAATCAGCGTGAGCACCACTCGTTGTTTTAGGAGTGTTGGCGCGGCAAAAAGCTCTTTAAGCTCGTGATGGTTCAGGATGACCGGCAGTTTGGTGTCTTTTTTCAGTGATGGCAGGGCGATGGCATTTTTGTTCATCCCCAGCAGGCGGTAATAGTAACGCAGCCCGTACACCATGTGTTTAAAACTGCTGCGCGAGGGCGATCGCGGATCCAAGGCCAAAGCAGCCAGGTATTCATTGATCTCTTCGGGATCGATTTGTTCGGGCAATTTCCTGAAATGGACTACAAAAAGGGCAATACGGCGGATGTAATTATTTAATGTACTTCCACTCTGTCCGCGTAAAGTAACCTGTTGCTCCAGCTTACGGACAACCTTTTCAAACTCAGGAACAAGCACAACTGCCTGCTCAACCATAGTAAAACCAGATTTCTTTCTCATATTCAGAAATTTTAGTGATGAATAATCTCCGAGTATAGAAAGAATCGCGTAATTTTAAACAGCTATCCGCGAAGGCGGATTTAGTTCAACACAGAACTCAAGTGCAACTTCTGCTTCCTGCCTGCCACACTTTTCTGCACATGTAAGAACAGTTGAAAATTGATCACGAACATACCGAGGGTATAGCCTGTTGATGTTCTCAATAAAAACATCAATATCAGGATTATAAAGAAAGAACTCCCTGAGATTTGTACGCATAGCATCGAGCTTGATTGAAGTATTCCTGCGGTGATTGTTATTTACGACATTGTTTCCTACTCCGGCAGGAATGGGGTGAGATGTGATTGTAACTCCATTTTCATCCTTGATGATAAGAGTGTTATCGCTTTCGGTCAAAAAGACCTTACTGTCATCGTTTTTGTAGGTTCCAAAGGGAACTGAGTAAATGTTACCACGATACTTTACAATATTTGTCTTGAGCACTTTATGTCCACACTCTTTTGCTACGCTGAACAATGGGACCCAGCTTTGTAGAAAAGGCCTCTCCAGAGCCCATTGCTCTTGAGGAACCTTACGAGTAGTATTGTGAACCATCGCATTACCGGTACGGGCCAGCCAGGAAAGGGCCTGATCGTTTAATATCTCATTGTTTATGTATGTCCTCTGGAAAAGAAAGTTCTGTTTTACATATTTTACGGTATTTTCTACCTTACCTTTGCTTTCAGGATCTCCGGGTCTGCAAAAGACTACTTTAAATGGGCGACTGGCCTGATAACGATCAAAAATATCGGTCATTATATAATCTCCTTTATTTTCACGATGGAGGAATACAGAGTCCTG
This sequence comes from Bacteroidota bacterium, assembly GCA_028875955.1. Taxonomy (GTDB): domain Bacteria; phylum Bacteroidota; class Bacteroidia; order Chitinophagales; family Chitinophagaceae; genus Sediminibacterium. Next base: position 4,277 of record JAGWTX010000210.1, read on the forward strand.
ATCATAAATTATTTCCTTGGGAATACCTTGAAAAAACTCAAAAGCCTTCTCATGTGCCTCAGCTGCACTCTGTGAAGTGAATGGAGTGTTACGAAAAACAACAAACTTTTGACGGCTGTAACAAAGAAGCATTATAAAAAAATAAACCTTTACCCAGATGCCAGTGCTTGTGCGGAGCTTCTTCTCTCCAAAATCAACCTGAGCCTGTTCCCCGGGAGGAAGATCTGGAACAGCGGAATACTGTCTCTCTGAACAACTTACTTTTGGGATGCCGTTTTCATTGCGGATCATCATTACAAAGTTGTACACTGTTTTAGGATCAACCTTGGGAAAAGAAGGGAATTGCTCTTTAAGTTTATCGTGCATGACAGCAGATGGAGTGTCTTCATACTTAGATAAATAATCCTTGACATAGTCCCTATATGGCTCTAAAAGACAGGGTCTAACCCTTTCTTTCTCCATATAAATATCAAACTCTGTTTCTGACAGATCAAGATATTTTTTTACTGTACGAAAGTTCAGTGAAAGATAGTCCGCTATCCTTTGAATGGAAAAACCCTCAGTGTTACGAAGCCTGTGAATCTCGTGATACATAATGATAAGTGATTTTGTTTTTGAGTCCATCGCAATCCTGTTTTTTATTTATGATGCAATGTAACCCTTGGTTAATAATATTTATACTTATCACTGTATTCTTGTTCCCATTTTTACTGTATTCTTGTTCCCGATTTTGCTGTACCACCATTCCCATTTTCACTGTATTTTTGGTTCCTGGTAACATATACACAATGAATATCACCCAACCCCTGTTTTTGTCTTG
>JAGWTX010000211.1 GCA_028875955.1 Bacteroidota bacterium
CGGCTGCAATTTGTGTATGAGTGAATAGATCTCATCATAATGCCAGTTTACTTTTGACTGGAGCGATTTATCATGGTCATTATCCAGCTGATCCCAATGGCCGTCGAACCAGATACCGGAGATCTCACCATATTGAGTCAGCAATTCGGTGAGCTGTGCTTTCATAAACCGGATATAACTATCCCAGTTGCTTTTACCCGTTCTTCCGGTACCCTTCCCGGTTTTTCCGGTTTCCCACTGGTAATCGCTGCGATACCAATCCAACAGGGAATAATAACAGAATAATTTGATCCCTTGTTTATGACACTCATCCGCCAGCTGACGCAATGCATCTTTGCCGTAATGGGTATTGGTGATTTTCCAATCGGATTGTTGGGTGTCCCAGTTGCTGAAACCGTCGTGGTAACGCGTAATAAAAGTGATGTATTTCATACCGGCATTCTTAGCCGTGGCCACCCATTTTTTTGCATCAAAGTCAACCGGGTTAAAGACCTGAAGCAGATGGGAGTATTCATCCACATGTATGTTCCGGTTATTCATAACCCATTCGCCGCTACCCAACACGCTGGAAGCCCCCCAATGGATAAACATGCCGAATTTCATGTCCTGGAACTGTTTCCTGGCGGCAAGGTTTTCCGGTGTTGGCGTATAGGTTTGTGCCTGCAGCAGCAGGATGGTAAAAGAAAAAAGCAGGATACTGAATATTTTTTTCATGGCATTCTATTAACTGTTTAGTTTGATAAACCCACCGTCAATCGGATAGTCATTCCCAGTAATGAATCCTGCCTCATCACTGCACAAATACAGTGACAGGGCGGCTACTTCTTCCACCGACCCCATCCGGCCAATGGGTTGAGAGCGGGATAATTTCTCAAACATTTCCGTTTCCTTACCCGGGTAATTCTTGGCGATAAAACCATCCACAAACGGGGTATGCACCCGGGCAGGTGAGATGGAATTGCACCGGATATTTTCATCCAGATAATCCTTGGCAACGCTGAGTGTCATGGCATATACCGCGCCTTTGCTCATACTATAGGCAAAGCGGTCATTGATGCCCACCAATGCAGCAATGGATGCCACATTCAGGATGACGCCTTTTTTTTGTGCCCTGAAAACCGGAATGGCTTCGTGGAGACAGTTGTAAACTCCCTTGATATTCACCTGGTAGATCCGATCAAAATCAGCTTCTGTTGTGGTATCGGCTTTCCCGATATGGGCGATTCCGGCGCAGTTGACCAAAATATCAAAGGATCCGATGTCTTCCATTACCTTTTTTACAGCTGCCTGATCCGCCACATTACAGGCATGTGCTTTTGCACGACCCTTGTCTGCCAGAATCTCCTGAACCGTTTCTTCTGCTGTTTGCATATTGAGTTCCAATACATGTACAAATGCACCCTGTTTGGCAAAAAGAAGGGCGATGCCTTTTCCGATGCCGGATCCGCCTCCGGTAACCAGGGCGGTTTTCTGTTCCAATGAAAACATGAATCGCTGTTTATTTCAATGAAAAAATCTGTTCCATCAATACCCATTTCTCCCCCGGTTTGGCAAAGGGCAATGCCTGTTGAAAGTTCCACATGAGACTCTCCCATTCCTGCACTTTTTCGTTTTCGGCATCTGCTTTCGCCTTCGCTTCGAAACTGAACTGCTCGTTTACTTCCATGATCATGAATAACCGGTTGTGCAGGCGATAAATCTCCATCTGCTCAATACCTGCGGAACGGATGCTGTCCAGTATTTCCGGCCACACATTCCTGTGCCATTCCTCATAAACCCTGATCAATTCGGGATCATTGATCAGATCCACTGCCAGTGCGTATCTTTTATGCATATCGCTGAATTTTTTATAAGAATGATTATTCCACCACCAATGTCTCTTCCCGGATGACCTGTTCTTTTACGATATGTCCTTTCCAGCCATACCAGCCTACCACTGCAAAACAAATCAGGGGTACGATATAGCCAGTTTGGATGTTATGCGTAAGATCGCTGATATACCCGAGAACGGGGGGCAATAAAGCGCCTCCCACGATGGACATGATGATCAGGCTACTCCCCAACTCAGTATCTGTTCCCAGGTTTTTGATACCCAATGAAAATATGGTGGGAAACATGATGGACATAAAAAATGCGATACCGATCACGGCATAAACGGGCAGCATGCCTTCTGCAGTTATCGCAACAACACACAGTGATACACAAATGAATGCATAGATCGTAAGAAGCCTGGGTGGGGATACATAACGCATGACAAAAGTCCCGGCAAACCGGCCCACCATAAATGCCATACCACAGCCCCAGCCCAGGTAATCGGCCGCTTTGATCTTGTCAATACCCGCCGCCTTCACAGCATACAAAATAAAAAAACTGAATACGCAAACCTGTGCACCCACATAAAAAAACTGTGCAATCACGGCTCCCAACAGGTGTTTGTGATGCAGGGTATGCCGGATACTTTTTGAAGGAACGATACCTGATGTTTCCTTGATATCCGGAAGTTTCAGAAAGGCAAAGATCAAGGCAATGACAACAATGATGCAACCCAGCACAAAATAGGGGGTCTTTACGGATGCCGCTTCAGAAGCCAGTGCGATCTCACGTGCTGTACTGCTCATGCCGGCCAGTGCTTCATCCGTATACCCTTTGGTAAGGATCATCCGGGCCCCGATAATCGGTGCCAGGGTCGCGGCCAGCCCATTGAACGATTGTGCAAAATTGAGACGCTGGGTGGAAGTAGCCGGATCACCTAACAGGGAAGCATAGGGATTGGCGGCTGTTTCCAAAATGGTTAATCCGCAGGCGATGATAAAGAGCGCCATCAGGAAGAAGATATATTGTTGGGTATTGGCTGCCGGAATAAATAGAAAGGAACCGGTTGCAAATAAAAACAAACCCGTGATGATGCCTTTTTTATAGCCATATTTTTTCATGATAAATCCGGCCGGTAAAGCCATCAAAAAATAGGCAATGAATACAGCCGAATCCACAAGGGAGGATTGTAAAGTGGACAGGCTGAACGACTTTTTCAGATGCGGGATCAGAATGGGATCCAGATTATGTACAAACCCCCACATAAAAAACAGCGAGGTGATCATGATGAATGCAAATCTGGTTTTCTGTTGGGCTGGCTGCATCGTAAGACAGATTGATTATTTCGGAATGAAAATAACTCAAATCAGCTATAAGATACTGTATGTGAAGGCATTTTTCTTTCGCTTCCGAATGCAAATACCCGTTCGTTTTACGAAAACGATGTAGTAATCCGCAACAGATCTGTTCTAGGTTGCCGGGGAAACGGGAACCTGTTTGTCTTCTCTTTTGGTTCCGGCATATAATTCATATTCGAGTAAACGGCAATCAATGGTGGCATTGAAAAATTCCATTTTCCGGGAAGGTTTCAAACGGATTTTTTTAGCCAGATCCAGATTACCGGTAAATACATAACCGGTATAACCCCTGCATTTGTTTTTCAGGAAATCACCCATGGCTGCATAGGTAGCATTCAGTTCGATCTCATCCCCCAGCCTTTCCCCGTATTCGGGGTTAAACATGATCACTCCTTTGGGATCTTCGGGTATCTCGGTATGTTCAAAATTGCAAACCTGAAAATGGATGAATTCTTCCACTCCGGCAGCCACTGCATTGGTCCTGCTTGTGGTAACCGCCAGTTCACTCCTGTCAGATGCAATGATTTTCAGACCGGGTATTTCTTTTACGGATGCTGCCAGCAAGGTTTTCTCTTCTTCATAAACAGCAGGGTCGTAACCTGTGAGATGCATAAATGCATATTGGCCACGCAAAAGCCCCGGTTTCCGTCCGGTTGCGATCAATGCCGCTTCAATGGCCAGGGTACCTGAGCCACACATCGGATTGACAAATGCTGATTTTCGGTCCCATTTTGTGGATAAGATGGTTGCAGCCGCCAGCGCCTCCAGCATGGGTGCTTTACCGGGAAGTTTCCGGTAACCATGTTTGGCCAGGGTTTCGCCGGAAGTATCCAGAAAAATCTCGGCTTCCTGGTGCTTCCAGAAAAGGTACACCACGGCACCCGTTAACCCGGAACCTGTGGAAGGCCGTTTGCCGGTTTTCTCCCGCATCCGGTCAACAATCGCATCTTTTACCCGCAAATTGGCAAAGAGATTGGTCTGAATGGTGGGATGAAACACATTACTGGTCACTGAAAAATATCCATCCGCTGCCATCAGTTTTTCCCAGGGTAGGGTAACCAGTGCCTGGTACAATTCATCCGGATGATCACAGGCGAATGCCTTTAATGAATACATCACCTGACTGGCGCAACGAAGATGCAGGTTGAGCCGGATACAATCCTTCACCGTACCCATCAGTTCCACACCTGTTTGAAAAACACGTACCGGGGTAAACCCGAGTTCTTTTACTTCAGCCGTCAATGCCGGGGCCAGCCATTTATGACAGGTAATGATAATGGAACGGGGTTGGGTAAACACTTGCATGGATACAAACATAAGCGATATTTTGCTGCACCTTATCCGGATAAACCGGAGTGCCGGTTGAATCCATTGGCAGAAACACAATAATTCGCTATTTTCGAAAGATATTAGCCAGTATGCCTTCAACTCTTCTCAACCCGGATCAATGGGTTTCCTTATACGCAGACGCATTGTACAGTTATACGCTACCCAGGGTAAATGATACTGCGCTGGCTGAAGATCTTGTGCAGGAAACTTTTTTAAGTGCCTGGAAGGCCCGCGAAAGCTTCAAGGGGGATGCATCTGAAAAAAGCTGGTTATACACCATCTGCAAAAACAAAATCATTGATTATTACCGGAAGAAAGCCAGGGATATTGTTCAGCCCATGTCTGAAAGTTCCCCAACCGACCAGTTTTTTGATGAAGCCGAACACTGGACACAGGAAGACAAACCTGCCGATTGGGGTGCTGGTTTTGAAGAGAACATGGATAAAAAGGAATTTTACAAAGCACTGGACGGCTGTAAAAAGAAACTGCAACAGATCCAACAGGCTGTGTTTTCGATGAAATACCTGGAAGACCTGGATTCTGCCGAAATCTGTAAGGCATTGGGCATCACTTCGTCTA
>JAGWTX010000212.1 GCA_028875955.1 Bacteroidota bacterium
GGTAGTTAATTGCCTGCTGAGGGGTTTATCTTGTAACAGATCCACGATCTGCTGAAGCCCTTTGGTGAAATCGAGGGCGTGGCCAACCGAATAGCGGATAAGAGAGAAATCGTATTTATTCAGCAGTTTATAAAGGTAACTGTCTACCCTATTGGGATGAACCGGGAGTTTATTGATCTGCGATTCATAATATTTTTCGATCATCATAATATTCCCGTTGGTTACAATAACCGGCCATTCACCGGCAACCTCCATTAATTGCTGAATGGTTTTTTGGGTATCCAGTATGTCTTTGATCGAATCCAGCGGGTGGCCCAGCAATTGCCGGAGCTGTTCCCTGCCACCATTGGTTTGTGTGGCATTCAGGTGATGAAAAACAGACTGCTCCTCTTCACTATGAAAGATCGAAAGGTCGGCGAGAGTGGTTTTGTCTACCAGCATGTGGGTTAGGTTGGGGTTTGGGGTTTGGAGTTTGGGGTTTGGGGTTTGGGGTTGTTAATAGTTAAAAGTTAAATGGTTTTGCCAATGCGCAAATGCGCCAACCACCCAATGCGCCAAAGACTAAATCGCAGCGTAGCGAAGATCCCGCGAAAAGCGGGAGACCACAGACTACAAACCACAAACCGCCTCTTATGCTTTCTTTGTTTCCTTAGCCCATCCGTCTTTCAGGGTCACTGTCCGGTTGAAGACCAGTTTTTCTTTCGTGCTGTCTTTATCCAGAATAAAATAACCCTTGCGGATAAACTGGTACCGGTCGTCGGGATTGTCTAGTAACAAAGCGGGTTCGGCGTAGGCATGACTGATCACCTGTAAGGAGTCGGGATTGATATGGTCTTTGAAATCGCCTTCGGCATTGCCCACGTCTTCCACCTTAAACAAACGGTCGTACAAACGCACTTCGGCGGTTACGGCATGGGGAACACTTACCCAGTGCAATGTGCCCTTCACATGGATGCCCGAAGTATCTGAACCGCTCTTACTTTCGGGTAGATAGGTACAATGCAATTCGGTAACCTTCCCCTCTGCATCCTTGATCACATCCTCACATTTGATGATATAGGCGCTTTTCAAACGCACCATCTGTCCGGGTGCGAGTCGGAAATATTTCTTGGGCGCCACTTCCATAAAGTCATCCCGCTCGATATAGAGTTCTTTGCTGAAAGGGATTTCCCGGCTACCTCCTTCTGGATTCTCCGGATTGTTTTCACTCGGTAACATTTCCACCGTATCTGGGTAATTGGTGAGCACAATTTTCAGCGGATCAAACACCACCATCCTGCGCAGGGCGATCTTGTTAAGGTGTTCCCGAACAAAAAATTCCAGCAAACCCACGTCAATCAGGTTCTCCCTTTTGGCCACCCCGATCCTGTCACAAAACTCCCGGATGGCTTCTGCCGTATAACCCCTTCTCCGCATCCCGCTGATGGTAGACATCCGCGGATCATCCCATCCGTTCACATGTTTTTCATTCACGAGTTGCAGCAGTTTTCGCTTGCTCATGATAGTATAGGTCATGTTTAAACGCGCAAACTCATATTGGTGCGAAGGGAAGATCTCCAGTTTCTCAATACACCAATCATACAGATCCCGGTGCGGTATAAATTCCAGGGTACAGATCGAGTGTGTGATATTTTCTATGGAATCACTCTGTCCGTGGGCAAAATCATACATCGGATAGATACACCATTTATCGCCAGTGCGGTGGTGATGCGCGTGTTTGATCCGGTAAATGATCGGATCCCGCAATAACATATTGGGTGATGCCATATCGATCTTGGCGCGAAGCACTTTACTCCCATCCGGATATTTCCCGGCACGCATATCGGTAAAGAGCTGCAGATTCTCCGCAACCGTTCTGTCTGCAAAAACATTCCGGACACCCGGTATAGTAGGCGTACCTTTTTGTGCGGCGATCTCGTCGCTGGTACTATCATCTACATAAGCCAGGCCCTTTTCAATCAGCTTTACGGCAAACCCATATAACTGCTCAAAATAGTCGGACGCATAAAACTCATTAGCCCAGGAAAACCCCAGCCAGCGAACATCATCCTTGATACTGTCTACATATTCGGTTTCTTCCGTAACCGGGTTGGTATCATCAAACCGCAGATTGGTTTTCCCGCCATATTTTTTGGCCAGTCCGAAATTCAGACAGATGCTCTTGGCATGACCGATATGCAGATACCCGTTCGGCTCCGGCGGAAACCTTGTCGTAATGGTTGCATATTTCCCATTCGCCAGATCCGCTTCAACGATCTCTTCAATAAAATTCAGGCTCTTTTCTTCACTCATAGTTGTATTTCTGTGAGGCGAAGGTAAGACAAGTTTGGAGTTTGGGGTTTGGGGTTTGGGGTTGAGTTACTAGTTTGTTGGTTTTTCGGTAGTTGGTGGTTACATTTTATTGCCTGAAACAACTTGAGGCTGCTTTGATTTCCCCTTTTCAACGAACACCAAACGCCAAAAATTCCTTAGCAAACATAAGTTTGTAAAAAATCAATCGCTCTCACCATATCCTCCTGCAAAACCCGGTCTGCTTTGTTGAAACTGGTGGTTTGGCGGAAAGATTGCATGAGTTGTTCGAGGAGGGGGGATGTTTTTTTGGGGCGTCTGAATTCCAGGGCCTGGGCGGCGCTGAGGAGCTCGATGGCCAGTACTTTTTCAACGTTGTTGATGACACGCAAACACTTGGTGGCTGCATTGGCCCCCATGCTAACATGGTCTTCCTGGTTATTGGAGGACGAGATACTGTCTACCGATGCGGGTGTACAGAGCTGTTTGTTTTCACTAACAATACCGGCAGCCGTGTACTGCGGGATCATAAAACCGGAATGCAGACCGGCTTCCTTTACCAGGAACAGGGGCAGGTTCCGCTGACCACTGATGAGCTGGTAGGTACGTCGCTCCGAAATATTGGCAATTTCGCTCATGGCGATGGCGAGGAAATCAAGGGAAATGGCCAGGGGCTGGCCATGAAAATTACCCCCGCTTACGATCAGGTCTTCCTCGGGAAAAATATTGGGATTATCGGTTACGGAATTGATTTCCCGTACAAAAACAGATAGAATATGGTCGAAGGCATCCTTGCTGGCACCATGTACCTGCGGGATACAACGGAAGGAATACGGGTCCTGCACCTGCGTCTTGGGCTGACCGGCGATCTCACTTCCCGCCAGGTGGTTTCTCAGCGTTTCCGCCGTAGATACCTGACCCGAATGGGCCCTGACTGCATGGATATGGGGATCAAAGGGTTCCAGGATACAATCAAAGGCATCAAAAGAAAGGGCACTGATCAGATCGGCCATTTTGAGCAGGTGTTCGGCTTTTTTGAGACAATACATACCATAGGCACTCATAAACTGGGTGCCGTTAATGAGGGCCAGTCCTTCCTTACTCTGCAGATGAATGGGTTCCCAGCCCAGTTCCTGCATCACATCGGCCGCTTTCCGGCGTTTCCCTGCATAATTCACCTCGCCCAGACCCAATAAGGGCAAACTGAGGTGACTGAGCGGTGCCAGGTCGCCCGAAGCGCCCAGGGAACCCTGGGTATAAATGACGGGTAAAACCCCATGGTTATACATGTTCATGAGCCGGATCACCGTATCGATCTGCACCCCGCTATGACCATAGCTGAGGGATTTGATCTTGAGCATGAGCATGAGTTTCACGATGTCCTGCGGCACTTCCTCCCCTAGCCCGCAGGCATGGGAAACCAGGAGATTGTATTGAAGCTGTTCGATCTGGCTGGCGTCTATTTTTACATTCTGCAAAAAACCGAACCCGGTATTGATACCATAGTATAAGCTGTCTTTTTCGGCCATTTTCCTGTCCAGATAGCTCCGGCAGGCCAGGATCCGTTCGTGGGCGTCGAAAGTGATGGAAACCTGTTGGTCAAAGTCGAGCAGGTTTTTGACCTGGTCAAAATGCAGCCATTTGCGGTCGAGTGGCAGATAATTATAGCTCATCAGCAATCCTTTGCCGCAAAGTAAAGGGATTTCGGATGATTGAATAAAGGATAGTTATCCGCCCCCAAACCTCCTTCCTACTGTGCCTTTGTGCCTCTGTGAGAAAAAATCCGCACACAAAGGCACAAAGGCACGGTTTTGAAACCCCGTTTTAGGTTTGCGCAACTGGTGTTTTTTCCCTTATTTTGCACGCCTGTGAGAGGTTAGGTGTTTGGAGTTTGGCGTTTGGTGTTAACCTAAAAACAACCCCAAACTCCAAACCCCTAACTCCAAACTAATCCGGACCGGTAGCTCAGCTGGATAGAGCAGCTGCCTTCTAAGCAGCAGGTCATTGGTTCGAATCCAATCCGGTTCACCGAAGTGGACAAATCGAGATTTTTCTTGGTTTGTCCATTTTTATTTTCGCCCAAACCCTTACCCACATTGAATATCAGCTCAACCGCTTCATTGAGTCTTTTAGTTCGAAAATTTTCACCGTCAAACACTAATTTTTCAGGAAAAATCGAACTAATCAACCTGCGCTTCCTTAAATTATCTCCTGAATCATATAATTCGGCAAGATTTACAAGGTTTTCAATCGCCTTATTAAGAATCCCATCAATTTTTTCAGTTTGCCCTGCCCTGGCAATCAATCTCGCTTCTATCCTTTCAGCCTCATCCTCACATTCCTTTTTATATTCATAGTATTCTGACCTTTCAATCTGATCCGTCATAAATTTGGCACGCGCCTTTTGAATATTTGCATGGATAATAGCAAGCCGGTCCGTCATTGATCGCATTTCATCACTGCTTTGATTAGACCGCTGCTTGTACAAGGAATTTATCACTTCAGCATACACTTTTGTCATGCCAGATTTGGCTACATATTTTTTTAATTCCCTTTCAAATAACTGGTTCGTATTATCAGATCTAAACCTATGCCTGCAGGGTGCAACACAATGGTAATAAAAGTATCGACCACCGGTTCCTTTTGACGCGCTCCCTGTGAGCAGCCTGCCGCATTTTGGGCATAGCAGATGCCCCCGCAAAACCAGCTCCGGCATACTTTTTACGGTTGTCCGGTAGACTTTCTTTTTACCATCAAGAAAATCCTGGACATCGTAA
>JAGWTX010000213.1 GCA_028875955.1 Bacteroidota bacterium
GATGGCGTGGCTTTGTGGCCAACCAGGGAAAGCAAACTGAATGTGGTGGATGCCACTCCTGCCAAAAGGGATTTGTTGCAGCCTTTTTTTGCAGCTTTGCGGGAAAACCATATTAATGCCGGGGCCTATTTTTCGCTGCTCGACTGGAGCTATCCCGATTATCCCGGATTTCTCAAAGACAGCAGCCGCTACAAAATCAAAGAGGATCCCGCCCGATGGAAAAGGTTTCAGCATTTTCTTAATGGACAACTGGCCGAAATCTCCAACCGCTATAATCCTGACCTGGTCTGGTTTGATGGCGACTGGGAGCATGAAGCAGCCGATTGGGATGCAGCCGGTATCCGGGCAAGGCTCCTGGAGCATAACCCGAACCTCATCATCAATGGCCGGTTGAGAGGCTATGGCGATTATGATACTCCCGAACAGAATTTCCCGGTTACCAGACCCTCATTCAACTGGTGGGAACTTTGTATGACCACCAATAATAACTGGGGCTACCAGCCAAAAGATACTGCATGGAAAACACCCTATGAAATCATCTCCATCTTTGTTGATGCCGTGGCCAATGGCGGGAATCTCTTACTCGATATCGGCCCGAAACCCGATGGGACCATTCCAAAGGAACAGGTACATATCCTGACTGAACTGGGTAAATGGAATGACCGGAATGGAGAAGCTATATTCGGAAAATTGGGAGGAATTGAACCCGGACATTTTTACGGACCCACTACCTTGTCCAAAGATTCCACTACCCTCTATTTGTTTCTGCAGGGAAAATCCAGCGGACAGCTGATGATCAAGGGTCTTGATACCAGAATAAAGAGCATCCAGGTATTGGGCAACGGCTCCTATTTGTCGCATAAGATCGTAGGTAAGATTTCCTGGAGCAAAGTTCCCGGACTGGTTTTTATTGATGTACCTGAAAAAGTATTGGATCCCTATATCACCGTATTGAAAGTGCAACTGGAAAAACCCATTCGTTTGTACGGCGGCAAAGGGGGACTCTAAGGGTCAGGTCCGGTCTCTGTCTCTTTCCTGGTCGTTTTTTATTTCATCGATCAGGTCCTGCGAATCCGGATTCAGGGATTGCCTGTCCCGGTTATTTTTCCGGATCAGGAACCAGATGAGCAGGATAGCAATCAAGCCCGTTATCACGAATATGAGTATCGTATTTTTTTCCATATATTTCAAAAGCTTGCTTACCTAAAGTTACACAGCTTACAGAACATAGATTATTAAGTTTCTGGTTGCTGATCTTTGATTGTTTTAACCATATTGTAAATTCAGTCATATGCATTTTCGGTTCCTGTTTCTTTTTCTGACAGCATTCCTGCCGGTTTATATGCATGCACAAAAGCTGCCGGTTTGGGGAAATACAAATACAGTCCAGCCTGAAACAGATTGGTTGCTGCATACTTCGGAACAAAAGGCGGGAATCTATCAATCGGCTGATGGTAAGGATATCATCTTATCCAACGGTTTGTTGAAAAGGGTTTTCCGGATCTCACCCAATCTGGCCTGCATCGATTTTCAGAACCTGATCACCGGCCAACAATTGCTGCGCGCCGTAAAACCAGAAGCACGTGTAACGATTGATGGGAAAGACTGGCAGATAGGTGGTTTATACGGACAAAAAGAACAGGCATACCTGAAATACGAATGGATAGATGGACTGCACGCACAGGATGCCGATTTTCAATATGCAGGATATGGCATCGAAACCTTATCACAACCAGTTCATGGCGAACCCCGGACCTGGACATTGAATAAAAAACAACCTTCCGGCAAACAGATCAACTTTCTGTTTCGTTCGAAACAGACGGCTTTGCAGGGAATCGAGATTACCATACAATATGCATTGTACGACGGTCTGCCCCTGCTTGTAAAAAGTCTGCAGATCGAAAACAAAGGCACCCATACCATCCAATTGAATCGTGTGGTGAGTGAGATACTCGCAGCCGTGGAAGAAGAAAGTGCCGTAGTAGGGGCTTCGGATAAGGAGGAAAGGAAAGACCCGACGAAACCTGCCGCAGGTATGCAGGTACCCCAGGGGCTTTATATAGAAACCAACTATGCATTTAACAATGCCATGCGCTATCCGTTGAGCGATCAGACCACGCATTGGAAAACGGATAGCAGTTATACCTCACAGGTAAATTATGATTATAAAACACCCTGCCTGCTGGAAATTTATCCTGTTCAGGGCCCCGGAATACAATTGAAACCCGGTGAAAAGTTTCAATCCGTCCGTTCACATGAATTACTCATGGATAGTTACGACAGGGAACGGAGAGGTCTGGCCATCCGGAAAATGTACCGGACCATTGCACCCTGGGTTACCGCCAACCCCATTTTTATGCACCTGGTAAGCAAGAGTGACGAAGAAGTACGCAATGCTATCGACCAATGCGTAGCTACGGGATATGAAGCCGTAATTCTCAGTTTTGGCAGTCATATCAATATGGAAGACAGTTCTGAGCAGAACCTGAAACGATGGAAGATGCTTGCAGAATATGCACACCGGAAAGGAATTTTAATCGGGGGCTATTCCCTTTTCAGCAGCAGGCGGATCAGTGATTCGGATGATGTGATCAGTCCGGTCACCGGTAAACCCGGCGGTGCATTTTTTGGAAATGCGCCCTGTTTTGGCAGTCGCTGGGGATTGGGCTATCGCGATAAGATCAAACTGTTTTTTACCCGTACCGGATTTGATATCTGGGAAAATGATGGTCCCTATCCGGGGGATGTCTGTGCATCAACCACCCATCCGGGACATAAGGGTCTGGAGGACAGCCAGTGGAAACAAATGGAAATTCAAAAAGAACTGTATCACTGGCTCAATGCAAGAGGAGTTTATATCAATGCGCCGGACTGGTATTTCCTGGATGGCACGAATAAAACAGGTATCGGTTATCGGGAAGTGAATTTTTCACTGCCCAGGGAAGACCAGAAAATCCTCAACCGGCAGAATATTTATGATGGTACCTGGAATATGGCACCTTCGATGGGCTGGGGGTTTGTACCCCTGACCCGTTACCAGGGAGGCGGACCGGAAGCGATCCTCGAACCGCTCAAAGAACATATAGCCGATTACAGGCAATTGATGATGCAATATTATGGTGCAGGTGTTCAGGCTTGTTATCGTGGTCCGCGTTTATATGATTCAGAACCCACGAGGGCAATGGTAGCTGAAGTGATCAGCTGGTACAAAAAGTATCGGGAGATTCTCAACAGCGATATCATCCATCTGAGAAGAGCCGATGGCAGGGATTGGGATGGCATACTGCATGTGAATCCCGATCTGCCGGTAAAAGGATTGGCCATGCTGTACAATCCCCTGGATAAGCCCATTACCCGAAACATCCGCTTACCCCTGTACTATACCGGACTTTCCCAACAGGTAACCATTAGCGAAAAAGGGGTTCATCCGGTTTTAAAAAAATTGGATAGGGATCATTCGGTTCAGTTTACCCTGACCATCCCGGCAGCATCGTATACCTGGCTGGAGTTACGCTAAAGCCTGCCAGAGACTTCGAAAACGTTGTCGCAAATAAGCGGAGAATCGGACAAAAATCCGTTTTGTAATCGGTTACATACTTCTGACAAAGCCTTATATTTAGTTTACCGATCTGTATCGGGTTGGTTTGTCTTCGATTCGTGAACTGGATGAATGCTTCCGGACCTTGCCATATGCTTTCAGGAAAACCGAATAGATTTCAGTTTCCCTCCGGCAGGCGATCCCCTGGCCTCCCCTTAATTCCCGCTTCAAGGCAATCTTTATTCCCCTAATTCAAACGCTAACAAACAACGTATGAAAAAAACAAAGTCTGCCGACATCACCCGAAGAAAGTTTTTAGCTTCTTCGGCAAAAGCCACAGCGGCATCTGCCATTGTCATGAGCGGTTTCCCAACCATTGTTCCTGCCAGTGTATTTGGCAAGAATGCCCCCAGTAATAAAATCAATATCGGACAGATCGGTATCGGTCGTATTGCAAGAGGGCACGATCTTCCCATGACCATGATGAATGACCAAGCCCGGGTGATTGCTTTGGCGGATTTCGACGGTATCAGACAGGATTCCGGGAAAAAATACATCGAGGATTTTTATGCCAAAAAAACGGGAAGCGCCAATTATGTGGACGTGATAAAATATGACAATTACCAGGACCTGATTGCCAATAAGGATATTGATGCGGTGATTGTCAGTACACCGGATCACTGGCATGCACAGGTGGCCGTGGAAGCCGCAATGGCGGGCAAACATATTTATTGTCAGAAACCTACTTCACTAACCATAGAGGAAGGCAGACAGATGAGTGATGCGATCAGAAAATCAGGTGTCGTATTTCAATTGGGCAGTCAGCAACGATCCATCGATCCCTGGCCCCAATTCAAAAGGGCCTGTGAACTGGTGAGAAATGGTCGCATCGGCACGCTGAAAACGGTTCGCATAGGCTTACCCGGAGACCCATCCGGTGGTAATGCTACAGAAATGCCGATACCCGAAAGATTCAATTATGATGGCTGGCTGGGATCAACGCCTTATATCTATTATACCCATGACAGGGTGCATACATCCGCAGATGTGAATTCAAGGGGCGGATGGTTACGGCTCGAACAGTTTGGTGCAGGTATGATTACGGGTTGGGGTGTTCACCATATCGATATCGCACACTGGGGCATGAATACGGAGTATACGGGTCCAGTTGAAGCAGAAGCAACTTCGGTTACCTTCCCGACTACCGGTTTGTGGAATGTGCATGGTGATTTTGAAGTTCATATGAAGTATGCTTCCGGGGTTGAAATGGTCATCAATCCCGATTACCCCAATGGTGTGAAATTTGAAGGAACCAAGGGATGGGTATTCTGTACCCGAAGTGGGGGTGTTACCGCCAGTGATCCCAAATCAAAAGGTGGCAAACAATTGGCCCTTAACGCCAGTGACCCCAAGATCCTCGAATCCGTGATCGGCCCCAATGATGTGCACTTGTATGAAAGCCCTGAACAGCACCGTAACTGGCTCGAATGTATCCAGAATAAAAAACCGAATATCAGCCC
>JAGWTX010000214.1 GCA_028875955.1 Bacteroidota bacterium
GCAACGACTTCCACTTCACTGGGAAACTGTTGCATGCAACAGGTAAAGGTCATGGCGCAACCTTCATTGGGATTGAGGTAGTATAACAGCAATTCATTCCCTTCTTCATCAACCCTTGAAATCTTTAATGAACCCGTGAGTACGATGGGCACCTGACGGACGGTCTGACCGATGGAAATTACCCTGGTCCCTGCTTTCACGGATGCGAATTCCGCTCTCTTATCGATCACATCAAGCAGTTCGGGTTCAAATACGGTTTGCAGGGAGTCAAAAGTTGTCATAGTTGATGCATAGGTTTCAAATGCAAAGGTACGATCTTATCGCGGCATACCTCTCTTGAAAGCCAGGGGTTCGCCAAACCCATTGATGACAAAAACCCTTGCAGTAAACCTATCAGACCTGTTCTGAAATACATTTTACGGACAATCCCGTACTGCTGCATTTGGAATACCCGGTTACAAACGTTTACATACGGATATAATCGTTTAAAAACCACCTGCTTACCCTTGACTTTGCATTTTTGAGCATGAACAGCAGCTAGCTGCATAAAATCATACATCTATGAACGCACTCAAAAACAAAGTACAACTGATTGGTTTTCTTGGTCAGGCACCGGATATCAAAACGATCAGTGATGGTAAAAAAGTTGCCCACCTGAATGTGGCCACCAATGAAAATTACAAAAATGCCAAGGGCGAAAAAGTAACCGAAACCCAGTGGCACAATGTGATTGCCTGGGGGAAACTGGCGGAAATCGCGGAAAAATACCTGGACAAGGGCATTGAAGTGGCCATCGAGGGTAAACTGATCAACCGCAATTACACGGATAAACAGGGGAATAAGCGGTATATCACAGAAGTTCAGGCAAATGAACTCCTGATATTAACCAAGAAGTGATTGTGTGGTGGGAAGACCGCATAACCCGCCCCCCTGCGGGTTGTGCACTTCCTGTGTAGTTTTGAAAGGTTGCAGGGATTATCTTTGCGGCTTTATGAGTCAGAAACCCCAACTTCATACGGTTCTTTCACCACGTTTACTGGATATTTACGATGTCAGTAACAGTATTGTGGTGATCATTGATGTTTTCCGCGCTACTTCCACCATCGCCACCGCGTTATACAATGGAGCCCAAAGCGTAATTCCGGTGGATTCTGTTGAATTATGCATTGCCAGGGGGAAAGAAACCGGCGGTATCACCGCTGGCGAAAGAGACGGCAAAGTGATTCCGGGGTTGGCCTATGGAAATTCTCCCGCAGAATACCCCAGGACTTTTATCGAAGGGAAAACCCTGGTGCTTACCACTACCAATGGTACCCGTTTGTTACACATGGCATTGTCAAAAGGGGCTTCTGAAATCATAACCGGGTCCTTTCCCAATCTGTCTGCCGTATGCTCATTTTTGCTGGCACAGCAAAAAAACGTGATCCTGGGTTGTTCGGCCTGGAAAGACAAATTTAACTTAGAAGACACCCTGTTTGCCGGAGCGGTTATTGAAAGAATCCGGGATGCCTTTACCATTCATTGCGACAGCAGCCTGATGGCTTCCGATATGTATGCATTGCATAAACAGGACATGTCCGGTTTTATCCGCAAAACCACCCACTGGCACAGACTCGCAGCATTCGGGTTGGAAAAAGATCTTGAATATTGTGTTACGCCGGATCAGGCCAATATTCTTCCCTATTACCAGAATGGTGAGCTCAGGGTTCGATAAACCTTTCGGACCTTTTTTTGTTTAGGGTTCAGGTGCTGCATGCAGTGTGTTAAAAAATAGTGATGAATTCCCCAAAATTCAGTCCGGGATCCCGATTTTTTTTCATTTCTCTTCGGAAACCCGTCTGCTTTCCTTTACTTTTGCAAATTGCCCTTTTGGGAGTCTGAAAAATGAAGGCGGATCCCCCATTCCTTCATTTTCAACCCCTCGGAATGCAGCTTAGAAACTGAATCATGGCTTTACCTTATCTGGTCAAACATATTTACAACAGTGGCACGGAGGAAGTGATCCGGCGTGGGAAGAAAATCCATGCCTTGGGCAATGTAGAGCTGGTGGAATATGACGACCTGATGGCTGCTGTTATCTTTCGTGTGAAAGATGATGGGTATGCAACCTTTTATAAGGTCCATATCAATCAGTTCAAGGACCCGAAAACCCTTTCACTTCGTTGCAGTTGCCCTTATAACCTTTCTGAAATCTGCCGCCACAAAGCCGGCGCTTTGTTTCATTTGCAGGACATGCTCGATAAAAACTTACTGGGCAATAAGGAAACGGTTTATGATCAGAAGCATACGGTTGTCAAAATGAAACAGCTGGAACTGAAGCTGATTCGCATGCTTTCCGCACAGGAGAATTTCGAGGCGGCAGAAAATTACCTGCGTAGTTCACGCAGCAATATCCTTGAAGCAAAGGATGAAAGGGTTTTGGCCGAATTGGAATATGAAGGGGAAAACTTTAAGGTGGTCATCCAGAAAAACGAGGAAAGGAATTTTGATACGAGCTGTACCTGTCAGTCGGATACCGAGCATCCCCTTTGTGTGCACAAGAATATAGTCTTGCTCCAACTCCTGCACAATTACGGTCCGAATTATTTCGATAGTATCCGAAACTGGGATAAGGAAAAAAACAAATTGCTGGCCTTGTACGGGTATTCACTATCTGATGACCTGAAAGGGAAATTCGAGTTCACCTATACCGATGGCAAACCCTTCCTGCGGGTATTGGATACTTCGATCAAACGCGTATCCCTTAATAATGCTACCGTAGCCGAACCCAGACCTGTTAAAGAAACGGAGGAACAGCCGGACATAATACCTACCGGTGTACCAGTTTCCCAGACAGCCTTGAAATTGGGTATCGTCATCACTACCAATGAACATGAATATCCCTATGGCCAGCTGGAAGCCGTTCAGGGAGAACCCGATGAAGGGTTTACACGCTACATTTCAAAAACTGTAAAAATAGATCTGGCGAAATTTGTCAACACCGAACAGTTTTCAGAGGAAGATAAGATGCTGTTGCAGCAATTGCGGAAACTGATGCCGGCGGAAGTAGGCAGGTACCTGAACCGGAACTCTCCCTTTAGTGGTATCTGGGAAAATATCATCCAGCAACACAACGATGAATTGCCGGAAGAAACCCGGCACCTCATCAATGAGTTTCTGCATCCGAAGGTGAAGAAGATCTTTACGGAGAACGCCGACAACAAATTCGTCTTTTATCTGCCGGCAAAAAAAACATTTACCACATCCAACCTGTTGCAGGCGGAATTGGTCACCAAATTCATCAGTCCCGAATTCGAGGTAAACTATTCGAATGGCGTGTATGAAATAGACTGCAGGGTAAAACTACCGCTTGCCGATCTCAACATTTCAGAAAATGAAACGGAAGCGGTTATGTTCTTTCAATACCATAACCAGTTCTATACCTGGCAGCGTTCAGAAGACATCAACCTGGTTGAGAAATTCCTCCCAACGGGAAAAATGCAGATCCCGGCTGAGGAATGGGCAGACCAGCTGCAGCAGTTTATCCTTCCTTTATCCAAGGACTATAATGTGCATTTTACCAATGTGCAGAAAGAAGAGATCAGGGACAGTAAACCCGAAGTGAAAGTATTGCTGAAGGAAAGGGGCGAGTATCTTTTATTTCAACCCGTTTTCTCCTACCGGGGTTATGATGTTCGTGCGACCGATAAGGAAAAGATTATTTTACCGGTTGCGGATAAATTACTGGTCATTTACCGGAACCTGGAAATAGAGAAAGAGTTTGTTGCCAAACTGGAATCCCTGCATTCAGGATTTATTCGTCCGGTGGAAGGCAATGTGCTGGCATTAAAAGGCACGGATGTACTCAGGAATAACTGGTTTTTCCTCTTTGTGGATGCTGTCAAGGAGATGAATATTCCCGTATTCGGTTTTGAAGCGCTAAAAAACTTCCGGTTCAATACGGCGAAGCCCTCCACGAAAATATTTATCAGCAGCAATACAGACTGGTTTGATGCGAAAGTGGAGATCCGGTTTGGTGAACAGAAGGTAACGGTGGAAGAAGTGAAAAAAGCACTGACCAATAAACAGCAGTTTGTTCAGCTGGAAGACGGAACCCTGGGTATCCTTCCGGAGGAATGGATCAAAAAATATTCGCTTTTATTCCGGGTGGGCGATGGCAGAACCGGGAGCATGAAACTGAGCAAATATCATTTCAGTGTCATTGAAGAACTCTATCTGCAGCGGGATGAGGAAGAACTGTTTTTCCAGCTGGAAGAAAAGTATGAACGACTGAAAGGCAACCATTCCATCAAGGAAATACCGGCACCGGCCCATTTGCGCGATGTCTTAAGGCCTTATCAGGAAAGCGGGTTCCAGTGGTTGAATTATTTACGGGAAGTGCAGTGGGGCGGAATCTTGGCAGACGACATGGGATTGGGTAAAACCATACAGGCCCTGAGTTTTATCCATCACCTGAAAACAGAGAACGGGTCACTGAAAGCATTGGTGGTTTGTCCTACCACCCTGATGTTCAACTGGCAGAATGAGATCAGCAAATTTACGCCTACCCTCAGTTTTTCCATCCATCATGGCGGGAACCGTTCCAAAGAAAACCTGAACGATCCCGGTATTGATGTGATCATTACCACCTATGGTACCTTGAGAAGCGATATAAAACAGTTTGTAGACATACAGTTTGATTATGTGATCCTGGATGAAAGCCAGGCTATCAAAAATCCCGGCAGTAAGGTAACCAAGGCCGCGGGATTGCTGAAGGCAAAAAACCGTTTGTGCCTGAGCGGAACGCCCCTGCAGAACAATACATTTGACATATTCGCACAGATGAATTTTTTAAACCCGGGTATGTTGGGCAGTATGGAGTTTTTCAAACAGGAGTTCTCCGTACCCATTGACAAGTTTGGGGAGAAGGAACAGAAGGAACATCTGCGAAAACTGCTTTATCCCTTTATCCTGCGGAGAACAAAGGAACAGGTGGCCAAGGATCTTCCTGAAAAACAGGAAATGGTTTTGTTCTGCGAAATGGGGGATGAACAACG
>JAGWTX010000215.1 GCA_028875955.1 Bacteroidota bacterium
GCATTGGTCAATACATCCAGCGAATGGGAGCCCTGGACAAAGGGGATCAACCGATAATAACTTTCTGTGTCACCCTCCTGCAGGATCAGCATATCCTTACCATCCTTTGTTGGCAAAGGCGATACAAACAGGTATTCCGGGTAATGTTGCCTGAGATAATCTGCCACCAGGGAGATGTTTGCCGCGATCTCTTCCGGGTGCCGGAATACCTGCTGGTTGATCTTTTGCAAGATAAAAGCCTCCTTACCCGTTTCCAGTTTCCAGGTATGGTTGATCAAACCCGAACCAAACGCTTGCGCCTGTGTTCTCATGGGATCCAGACCATAAGCAGAAAATATTTCCGGAAGCAATTGCATGCATATTCATTTTAGCAGGTGCGCTGATATCACCCCCTCTCTGCGAAATCTCTGCAACTCAGCGTCTCCGCGGTGAAAAGATACTCTGTCACCGCAGAGAACAGGAGAAGCAGAGAATACGCGGAGTAGTTTTACGTAGCTTAATATTCATCTCCCAAAGAGAAAACGGGTTTCCGGTACATCCATTGTCCACCGGTGAAATCAGGGAATTCCACAGTCTGGTTACCCAGTTCAATCGATGTTTCACTCAAGGGAGAAATGGCACTCCAGGTAGCCGCATCATACACATCCAGCGGTGTAGGCTGCTGGCGTTTGATGGATTCGATAAAGGAATGTATGACAAAGAAATCCATGCCACCATGACCGGCACCGGCGGTTTCCTTACTCCATCTTTTCCATAAAGGATGATCATATTTATCAAACCAGACCTGTGCATTATCCCACTGATCGTTTTTGGCAGATTTGTCCTGGATATAAATACTCTTGTTCACATCCATCCACAAACCTTCCGTGCCCTGTACCCGGAAGCCGAGCGAATAAGGTCTGGGCAGGTCTGTATCATGTTGCAATAAGATTGTTTCCCCGTTTACACAATTGATGGAAGTGGTAACCACATCACCCAGTTTGAAATTCACTTTTGCGTTGGGATGATCCGGTCCGCCTACTTTTACGATATGGTTGTGCAAACCTCTTGCTTTTGAAGAGAAGGAACAAAGCGAAATAAAACGGTTACCCCGGTTGATATTGATATAATTGGCTATCGGCCCGATCCCGTGCGTGGGATAGAGATCCCCGTTCCTGTGCACGGAATGTTCCGTACGCCAGTGCGCTTCTGAAATCGCTTTCTCCCCATATTCAACCCCATGTCCGTAAACATGCTGACCATCATTGAATTTCACCTCCCGCAGGTCATGCTGGTAACCACCCTGTAAGTGGATCAGTTCCCCAAACATACCCATCCGCACCATATTCAATACGGCCATTACATCTCTTCTGTAACAGACATTTTCCAGCATCATCACATGGGCATTGTTTTTTTCTGCTGCTTTAACCACATCCCAGTGGTCCTGCAGGCTGATACCGATGATCACTTCCGAACCTACATATTTTACACCCGCTTCCAGTGATCCGATGATCATGGGTTTGTGCCATTCCCAGGGAGTGGCGATGATCACACCGTCGGGTTTTTTGGTTTCCACTAATTTTTTCCAGGCATAAGGATCGCCGGTAAATATTTCGGGCATGGGTTTACCCGATTTGGCTATCATTTCCCTGGATAGTTTCAATACCCGATCATCCACATCACAAATAGCAATCAGCTCAACATCGTCCCTGCGCAAAAGCAAGTCGAGATGGTTTCTTCCTCTCTCACCCGTACCCAACAGGGCGATTCTCACTTTTGCTGTTCCCTTTCTGGCAAAAAGTTGCGTGCCCGGCATCATGGCCAAAGCGGCGGCAGCCATTCCGGTTGTTTTGACAAATTCTTTTCTGTTCATAGAAGTTGGTTTGTGGTTTGTAGTTTGTGGTCTGTGGTTATGACTGGATTCCTATTATTTGGTTTTGTAGTATTGAGAGATACTTGCATGATTGCTTATACACTGCGATTATCGCTGCATCTCCTATTCTCTGCGGTGAATGTTATTTTTTTTCACCGCAGAGTAGCGGAGGAGCAGAGTTGCGCAGAGAGTTATCAACAACAATACTGTAAAACCAACTCTCTTAGTAGTTTACAGGTTCAAATTAGTGGTTTTTGAGAAAGAATGGATGTGTAAACGTTTGCGCAAAACCGCCTTAGTATATAAATAGCACTCACCGTGCCTCTGTGCCTCCGTGTGAAATACACACAGAGACACAGAGGCACGGAAGAAATTGGCGGAGGAAAGTGACCCGCTTCAAATAGATTTTTTCTACTGTGCAATAGATAAGCTATTAACTTAGCCCTTCAGGTAACCCGAAATGCCCAAGAGTCTACCCACCATAAAACAAATTGCCCAACAATTGCAGGTCTCTCCGGCAACGGTTTCCCGTGCCTTACATAATCACCCGAGGATTGGCATACAGACCCGGGAAAAAATACAAAAACTGGCTGCGGAACTGGGTTATGTACCCAATACCCAGGCGATACACTTCAAACAAAAAAGATCCTTTGTCATTGGTGTGATTGTTCCGCAAATACGGGAGGCTTTTTTTTCGGAAGCCATCAGTGGCATGGAGACGATTGCACTGGCCAATGACTATACCATCCTCTTCGGGCAGAGTTATGACGATCCGGAAAGGGAAAAAACCGTGGTGAATGCGATGAAAAGACAAAGGGTCGACGGACTCCTGATCTCTCTTTCTAAAAAGACCACCCATTATGATCACCTGCTGGCGCTGGAAAAACTGCAGATCCCGGTGGTGTATTTCGACCGGGTACCCAATCTGGCAGATGCACACAAGGTATTCTGCAATATATATGCGGGTACCCTTGAAATGATCAAATGGCTATTCAAACATCAGTTTCGGAAGATCGGGATCCTGAATGGTCCGGCAGACCTGCCTGCCAGCAGGGAAAGGATGAAAGCCTATATAGACGGGATCAGCCGTCAGCACCTGAAAATCGATATGCAATGGGTGGCCGAAACCGATCTCTCGCAGGAAAGCACGTTCGCAGCAATGGAAACTTTACTCCAAACCAGAAAACCACCCAACGCCATCATCAGTTTTAATGACTATGTGCACATGGATGCCGTTCAGTGGGCGATCCAGCATAAGATCAAAGTGAATCAGGATCTGGCATTTGTCAGTTATGCCAATCTCCCGATCACCCGTTATACCACCTATCCGCCCCTGTTATCCCTGGAACAGTATCCCGAAAAACAGGGATCGGTTGCCATGCAGGTAATGATGGACCTCCTGCTGCAAAAAACCTTGTCATCGGAAGAAAAAACACCTCCCGTACATCGTGAAATCCCGTTCGGGATCGCGGAACCACCCGGCAAACTGCAGGGCAGCTGAGGGAAGAGACATATCAAAAGGTTTATTTACTTTACATAATCAATCCTTCATCAGAAAAGAGTCAGTTATAATCGGCATTGATGAATGACGGATGACCACAATCCATAAAAACAAATCCATGAAAATTCAGTTCTGGTCGGTTGGAAAAGCACATGAGGGGTATGTAAAAACCGGCATCGAAGATTTTTCCAAAAGGATACAGCATTATTTCCCTGCAGAATGGTTATTGATCTCCCCTCCCAAAAATGCGGGAATTTTAACAGAAACCGATCTGAAAAAAGCGGAAGCGGCACTTATATTCGCACAGTTGCAGAGCGATGATTACCTGGTCTTACTGGATGAACGAGGAAAAATGCTCAGTTCACCGGAGCTGGCAAAATTTATTCAGCAAAGAGCCAATGAAAGTACGCGCCGGCTGATTTTTCTGATCGGTGGCGCTTATGGGGTGGATGAATCGGTGATGCAGCGTGCGGCGCTGAACTGGAGTTTATCCAAACTGGTATTCCCGCATATGCTGGTAAGGCTGATCCTGGCCGAACAGGTCTATCGGGGATGCACCATTTTACGAAACGAAAAATACCATCACTCCTGATAAATAACTAAATTGCTGTATGCTTACCATTACCCTGATCCTTTTATTGCTCACCTGTGTGATTTCCTTCACCGCTTTTTCGAATCAGAAGATCACGGATGATCTGATCTTTTATCCACCGGCCATCTCGCAAAGAAACCAATGGTATCGTTTTATCACCTGTGGCTTTATCCATGCGGATTTCATGCACCTGGCTTTTAACATGTACACATTTTACCTGTTTGGTGGCATGGTGGAAGATGCGTTTACCAGTATCTATGGAGAAAGCGGGAAGATACTGTATGCCATTTTATACTTTACATCCTTAATCGTTTGCCTCCTGCCTACCTATTTTCAGCACAAAGACAATTATCATTACCGAAGCCTGGGTGCCTCGGGTGCTGTTTCGGCGGTGATTTTTATTGGTGTATTCTTAAATCCCACCATGGGCATGGGCATTTTCCCCATCCCGTTTCATATTCCGGCTTTTATTTTCGGGCCATTATACCTGATCATCTCCTTTTACCTGGCTAAAAAAGGCGGGGGTAATATCAATCATTCCGCACATATCTGGGGGGCGTTGTATGGCATCGTTTTTCTTATTATCACCTGCCTGTTCCTGAGCCGTTTTAATCCGGTGCAAAATTTTCTTTCGGAAGTGGGGAATTATCTTACTTAACTATCCACATTCTTTCATGTGCGGGATAAGGTTCAGCAGCAAACCGGAAAAATCGGATATCTGACAACCCCTATCACCTAAAAAAGTTGTAAGCTCAATTCCTAATGATATGGGAGTAATGAGTATAACCAGAACCTATTAAATGGCCTTCCATTGAACATGCAACAAATCTTTGGATTGATCCGTAACCCGGAAACGGTGATCGATCCGGTAACCGATCACCCAGATAATTTTCCGATCGGATTCCAATACCCAAACTTTTTCTTTATCTGTTCTCGATAATTTCAGATCAATCAGCAACTTACTGATCTTCTTTTTTTTCTGCATACCCAATGGATAGAAATAATCACCCGTCTTCCACTTTCGCAACAACAAGGGGAAACGGATTTCCTTACGGTCCAGCAGGGCCTGCTTCAGGTCAGCCG
>JAGWTX010000216.1 GCA_028875955.1 Bacteroidota bacterium
GTGGAACCGGAACTTTCGCCCGTATTAAGTGGGGGTGCGCCGGGGCCACACCCCTTGCAGGGTATTGGGGCAGGGTTTGTGCCTTCGGTATTAAACACGGAAATATTGGATGGCGTGATACAGGTGAGTAAGGAAGATGCTTTTCTTTTCGCACAAAGACTGGCCAAGGAAGAAGGCATCCTTTCAGGCATCTCCACCGGGGCTTCACTGGCAGCCGTTGCCCAGAAATTGAAAGAGATCCCTGCAGGTGCCAAAGTGCTCACATTTAATTACGATACCGGTGAAAGATATTTATCAGTTGAAGGACTCTTTTAATCTGTTTGTATGAATCCAAATGATACCATTGGCAAAGTGATATTGGCAGGTGCGGGTCCGGGTGATCCGGATCTGGTGACCATAAAAACTGCCAACTATCTGCAACAGGCAGACGTGGTACTAACAGACAGGCTGGTGAGTAAGGTTATCCTGAATCGATATGTCAGACCCGGTGCCCTGATTCTTGAAGTGGGTAAACAATGCAGGAGAGGTGTATCCACACCGCAGGTAACCATCAATGAACTGCTGGTGAAATACGCCAGGGAAGGAAAGTTTGTGGTAAGACTAAAAGGGGGGGATGTTTCCTTTTTTTCCAATGTACTGGATGAGCTCGAAACGTTAACTGCCAATGGCATTCCTTATGAGATCGTACCTGGCGTGACTGCAGCTTCCGGTGCAGCCGCCTATGCCGGCATACCACTGACTGCCCGCGATCATGCAACGGCCGTTCGGTTTGTCACTTATTATAAATCAACCATAGTATCCGATGCGTATTGGAAGGAACTGGCCGCGACAGACGATACGCTGGTATTCTACATGTCTTCCGAAACCATTGATGCCCTGGTTCAGCATTTATTGGATCAGGGTATTGCCAGCGATAAAAAACTGGCTGTCATAGAACAGGCAACCACCACCTATCAGCAGGTATATGTATCAGGCATTCATGAGTATCAGGACAAATACAAGGGGCAGACCTATCTGTCCCCCTCACTGATCATCATCGGAAAAGTGGTGGGTTTGCAGGAATCGTTTGGCTGGTTCAAAGGAAGCAACCTGCGGGAATATTATTTTAAGCCATTGACAAGTACTGTCAAATCAATTGTACCGAATGAATCTGCAAAAATCTATGCTGGCAGGGCCTAAGCAAAAAATATTGACCGACCTGGTTAGCAGTGTCAGCAAAGAGGAGCTGATCTGGATCAATGGGTTTATTTCAGGCATACTGAATAACGACTCAGCATCCCAAGAATTGCCGCTTGTGAACACGGGGACAAAAAAAATAACCCTGGTATATGGTACCGAAACAGGCAATGCCAAAAAATTAGCCACCGATCTTGCCGTAAAAGCCAAAAAGCAACAGATTCAGGTAAAATTGTCCAGCCTGGATCAATACCGTCTTACAGATCTGACAAAAGAAGAAAATCTCTTTGTTGTTATCAGTACCCAGGGTGATGGAGAGCCCCCCATTGCCGCACAGAAATTTTATGACCACATACATCACAACGGTTTTCGGCTGGATCATCTCAAATACAGCGTGTTGGCACTGGGCGACACATCCTACCCGATGTTTTGTAAAACCGGTGAAGATGTGGATGCGCAATTGCATAAGCTGGGCGGCACAAGACTGGTTCCTGTAAAAAAATGTGATGTGGAATACGAGGCGGATGCGGATGCCTGGTTTCAGGAGGTGATCCTTTCCCTGCAGGAAACCAGGCCTCAGGTGCTCCCGGTCAAACAGCCGGTTACAACAGGAGGCAAATCCAATAAAATTATTTATACGGGAACCGTTGTCCAGCATGTCAACCTGCACGACAGGGGTTCTGAAAAAGAAACCTATCACATAGAATTGGAGGCTCCATCCGTGGAATATGAACCGGGAGACAGTATCGGGATTGTTCCGGAAAACCCGGGATACCTGGTAATGGAACTTTTGTCCCTGACAAAAGCAGAAGGGAGCAAGCAATATCATTATAAAGATGCCAACTATCCGCTCACTGAACTTCTGCAAAAGAAACTAAGCCTGGTATACCTGCATGAGCGTGTGGTGAAAAAGTATGCGGCACTGGTGAATCAATCCATACCCGAAGTGAAATCAGATCTGATCAACCTGCTGCAACAATACCCGCTTAGTGATGGGATCGGCTGGGAAGAACTGATCCAGATCCTCCCCGCTCAATCCCCCAGGATCTATACCATTGCTTCCTCACCCACAGCACAGGAGGGTGAAATTCACCTGACGGTGGAGAAGGATAGGTTTGTAGTTGAAGGCATCACAAAAACCGGTTTGTGTTCAGATTATTTATCGGAACTTAAAACGGATGCATCCATCCATTTTTTTGTGCAAAAAAACAAACGCTTCCGTTTATCGGCACCCGAAAAGGATATGATTATGATCGGGCCGGGCACAGGAATCGCCGCTTTCCGTTCCTTTCTTTTTGAAAGAGATGCTACCGGTGCCACAGGCAAAAACTGGCTTTTTTTCGGAGAAGACCATTTTGTTTCAGATTTTTTTTACCAGACAGAGATACAGGATTGGGTGCAAACAGGTGTTTTGCAAAAAATTTCCCTGGCATTTGCAAAAGACAACCATCCCAACCCTTTGGTACAGGACGCAATTATCCGGGAAGGAAAGACTTTGTTTCAATGGTTGCAATCTGGCGCCAGTCTTTATCTCTGCGGACAGAAAACACCCATGAGTGTGGAAGTGGAAAAAGCCTTGCTGGCTGTTTTTGAAAAGGAAGGCAATCTAACCCCGGAAGCGGCGCTGGATTATTTCGAGGAACTGAAAACAGCAGGCAGGTATTCTAAAGATGTGTATTAAATATTTTGAACACCGAATCAGCGAATTCATATAACCCATAATCATGTCAGAAAAATCAGGCATAGAACATATCAAGGAAGCCAGCCGGCATTTACGCGGAACATTGGTGGAAAGTCTGAACGACGAAGTAACAGGAGCTATCCGGGAAGATGACCAGGCGGTGATAAAGTTTCATGGCATGTACCAGCAGGATGACCGTGACCGCAGGGAAGAAAGGGCGGCCAAAAAACTGGAACGACTGTACTCATTCATGATCCGTCTCCGGCTTCCGGGTGGATTTCTGACGGCAGACCAATGGCTGGCCGTATATGATATCGCCGGTAAAAATGCTACAGGTGTTATCAAAATCACTTCCCGGCAGACATTGCAATTGCACGGGATATTGAAATCGGATATCAAGCCAACCATCCAGGCGTTTAACAAAGCCCATCTCGATTCCATTGCTACCTGCGGAGATATTAACCGGAATGTTTTGTGCAGTTCCCACCCCAATGAATCTCCCCTGCATGCACAGGTGTTTGCCTATGCAGACAAAATCAGTGAATTGCTGATGCCCAAAACAAAAGCCTATTATGAAATCTGGCTGGACGAAGAAATACTGGAAGATAAAAAAGAAGAAGAGGATCCCTTATACCAGGAAAGATATTTGCCGCGCAAGTTCAAGATCGCCATTGCCATTCCGCCAAATAACGATGTGGATGTGTTCACCAATGATGTGGGGCTGATCGCCGTTATAGAAGACGGAAATCTTAAGGGGTTCAATATTGCGATAGGCGGCGGATTATCCAGTACCCATGGTAATCCGGATACCTACCCCAGATTGGGCAGTCTGATCGGTTTTGCCGATTCAGAAGAAAAAACACTGAAAGCTGTGTATGAAATTGCCACCCTGCAACGGGATTATGGTAACCGGTCTGATCGTAAACAGGCAAGGCTCAAATATACCCTGGACAAATATGGGGTTGAATGGTTTACAAAAGAATTGGAAAAACGAACCGGGTTTGCCTTGCAGCCTGTACGACCCTTTTCTTTTCAAAGCCGCAAAGACAGATTCGGATGGGAACAAAATTTCCGGGGATTATGGTATTATACAGCATTTGTAGAAAATGGCCGGATATTGGATGAACCGAAAACACGGTTAAAATCGGCTTTGCATGCGATTGCAGAAACGGGAAAAGCACAATTCCGGTTTACCTGTAACCAGAATGTTATCATCAGTGATATTGCAACGGAAGACAAACCAATGATCCAATCTATACTTGATGAATATGGCGTATCAGCCGGAACGGAAGCCAGTTCTGCCATTCGTCGGAATGCGATGGCCTGTGTGGCATTCCCCACCTGTCCGCTGGCATTGGCCGAAGCGCAGCGTTATATGCCTTCACTGATCGACAAGATAGAATGGTTGCTGGCAAAACATGCACTTGGCCAGGAAGAGATGATCATCCGCATGACCGGTTGTCCCAATGGTTGTGCCCGTTCCTACGCAGCAGAAATCGGGTTTGTGGGAACCGCTTACGGAAAATACAATATGCATCTTGGCGGCGACAGGACGGGGCAGCGTTTGAACAAGATCTATAAGGAAAATATAGAAGAGGCAGAAATACTGGAAACCCTGGATGGTCTTTTTGCCGATTACGCTTCAGGAAAAAACAGGGATGAAACATTTGGCGACTATGCCCTTCGCAAAGAATGGGTTGCCTGAGCAGACAAACCCGATAATGCTTGTAATTTGATCGATTCTGAAACATATCCTTCCCTGTCAAATGAGGTATCCTCCTTACCTGAGAGTAATCATTTGTTTCCCGTTTTTCTGAAACTGGAACAACTGTCCGTTTTGTTGGTGGGAGGGGGTAATGTGGCATGGGAAAAATTGAACGCGATTTTAGTCAATGCGCCGGCAACCCGCATCAGACTGGTAGCCAAAGAAATCGACGACAGGATCCATGCACTCGCAACCGGATATCCCCATCTCCTGCTCGAACAGAAAAGCTATACGAAGGAGGTATTGCAAAATGCAGAACTGGTTGTTGTGGCAGTGAATGATATCCCCCTTAGTGAACAGATCCGAAGTGATGCCAAAGCCCTTGGTTTATTGGTAAATGTGGCAGACAAACCGGCTTTGTGTGATTTTTATCTGGGCTCCATCGTACAGAAAGG
>JAGWTX010000217.1 GCA_028875955.1 Bacteroidota bacterium
GTCCTGCCCCTTTCGCCCTGCAAACGGGCAACCGGCAAGTGGGTTTCAGCTGCAGCTGTTTGGATCAGTTCCTCTCCCAGCGCTTCAATATTTGTTGCGATGGCTTCCAGAAACAGGGCCCTTTTTTCGGGTTCTGTTTTCCGGTATTGTGGAAAGGCCATGGCAGCCTGCTGCATTACCTGGTTTACGGATACGTTTGGATTTTCTGTTGAAGACATCAGGCTAGTTTCAATTGTAAATATTCGGGTAAAACGGGTCTGTTTTCCAACCCCTTTCTGATAACTGCTAAGATACGTTCTCTTTCCTCACCCACTAATGTTAACCTCGGTGCCCGCACATTTTCTGATCCGATTCCGGCTTCGGCTTCCGCCAGTTTTATGTATTGCACGAGTTTTGCATGAATATCCAATTCCAGCAGGGGCATAAACCAGCGATAGATGGCTGTGGCTTCTGCGATATGACCCGCTTTTACCAAACGGTATATGGCAACCGTTTCCCTTGGGAAAGCGCAAACCAATCCTGCCACCCAACCATCTGCTCCCAATACCATTTCCTCCATGGCAAGGGTATCCACACCACACAATATTTTAAACCTGTCGCCAAACCGGTTTTTTAAACGGGTCACGTTCGTCACATCCCGGGTTGACTCCTTGATGGCCTGGATATTTGCACAGGCAGTCAGTTCTTCAAACATATCGGGTGTAACGTCAATCTTGTAATCCACCGGATTGTTATAAATCATGATCGGAAGCTGTGTTGAACGGGCAACTGTTGTGAAATAGGTAACCGTTTCACGATGATCCGCCTTATACCGCATCGGTGGCAGGATCATGATACCGGAAGCACCCCAGGCATTGGCATAGGCTGCCTGTTGCAATGCTTCTTTCGTACTGCCCTCGGCGATATTCAATATCACCGGCACTCTACCTGCAATTTTTTCAATGGCAAATTTTACCAGTCTTTCCTTTTCATCGGTACTTAACACACTGGCTTCTCCAAGGGTTCCCCCCAGGATAACCCCGCTGACGCCGGCTTCCAATTGTGCTTCCAGGTTTTTTTCAAACAGGGGCAGATCCAATTGATCAGCTGGGGTAAACTTGGTGGTAACTGCGGGATACACACCCTTCCATGCTACTTGCATATCGGTAATTTTTACCAAAAGTAATCCCATCCGGATTAGCAACCCTTCCCTGAATTATGCAATACTGATACGATATTATCCATTTATTGTAATTTTATCAATAATACCGACTAATTTACTGAGATGAAAGTCATTCCCTTCCAGATTCCGCGAACCGGAACCGCATCGATACATGTACAGACAGACCGGGTTCCCCATTTTTACAATCATCTTCACCAGCACCCGGAAATCCAGCTCACGCTGATCTGTCAAAGTGTTGGTACACTGATCGCCGGCGATTATATTGGCCGATTTCAGGAAGGGGATGTCTTTGTGATCGGATCCAACCAACCCCATGTTTTCAGAAATGATGCAACCTATCTTACCAGGAAAAAAAAGGCGGTATCTATCACTGTTTTTTTTGATGAGAATAGTCTGGGTGTGAAATTCTGGCAGCAGGAAGAACTCATCCATTTTCTCCCTTTTTTCGAACAAAGCAGAACGGGGTACCGGATCACGGGTGAAAAACAAACCCAAATTGCCTCCCTGCTCAAACAACTGTCAGAAGCAAGTGGTCTGGAAAAATTGATCTTGTTTTTGCAGCTGATTGAAAAACTCAGTCAGCCTGATCATCTGAGCCCTTTATCAAAAACACAAACCCAGGGTTCCATCAAGGATGATGACGGCTCCAGATTAAACAGGATCATAGCCCATACTTTCCGGGAATACCACCGGGAGATCCCGTTGTCGGAAATCGGAAAGATCGCGCATATGACGGTAACGGCTTTTTGTAAATATTTCAAGCGAAGAACGGGAAAGACCTATCTGAATTTTCTCCAGGAAATTCGGATCAGTCATGCCTGCAAACTACTGTTGGAGAAAGAAAGCCCGATATCCGGAATCAGCGATGCATCGGGTTTCAGCAATCTGTCAAATTTCAACCGGGTATTTAAAAAAATAACCGGTCATTCACCCCGGGAATACCGGTCAGCAGTCAACGGTGAGCCGGATCATCCCTCAACGACTTCCCCTTCCAGGTCATAATCATAGGCTTTGGTGATCTTGACCTGCACAAATTCGCCAATGGTCAATTTTTTGGGGGAATGGATCACCACTTCATTGTCGACCTCCACGCTGTCAAATTCGGTTCGACCCAGGTAACGGCCTGCTTCTTTCTTATCGATGAGGACTTTGAAAATCCTGCCAACTTTTTGCTGATTGATCCCGTAACTGATTTCCTGCTGCAGTTCCATGATCTCCTGTGCCCTTTCTGCTTTTAATTCGGCAGGCACATCATCTGCCAGGTCATGGGCCGAAGTGTTCTCTTCATGACTGTATTGAAAAATTCCTACCCGATCAAACCGGTGTTCCTGTAAAAAATCCTTTAGTTCCGCTATATCTTCATCCGTTTCACCGGGAAAGCCTGCAATCAGGGTGGTACGTAAACAGATACCGGGCACTTTTTCCCGGATGGTATGGATTAGTTCGGTCATTTCTTCCCGGGTGATATTGCGTTTCATGGCCTTCAGCATCGAATTACTGGCATGTTGCAAAGGCATATCCAGGTATTTACAGATATTATCCCTTTCCCGGATAACATCCAGTACTTCCAGGGGAAATTTACTGGGATAGGCATAATGCAAACGGATCCATTCCAGTCCTTTCACATCAGCCAGGGCATGTAATAACCGGGGCAATTCTCTTTTCTTATAGATGTCGAGTCCATAATAGGTCAGTTCCTGCGCAATCAGCATCACTTCCTTTACCCCTTTTTTCACCAGGTTTTCCGCCTCAGCCACCAGATCTTCAATGGTTCTGCTAACATGTTGTCCGCGCATCAGGGGTATGGCACAGAAGGAACAGGTACGGTTGCAGCCTTCGCTTATTTTGAGATACGCATAATGGCGGGGGGTACTGAGCATACGTTCGCCCAGTAATTCGGATTTGTAATCGGCATCAAACTGTTTCAGCATCAGGGGCAGTTCCATGGTGCCAAACCAGGCATCCACTTCGGGCATTTCCAGTTCCAGATCGGCACGGTATCTTTCACTAAGGCAACCGGTTACGTATACCTTATCCAGTTTCCCCCTGCGCTTCAATTCCAGCTGGTCCAGTATCGTATTGATGCTTTCCTCCTTCGCCTTATCGATAAAGCCACAGGTATTGACAACCGAGATGTTATGATCCAGTTTGGTGTTTTCGTGAACCACTGCTATGTCGTTGGCTGCGAGCTGGCCACTCAGCACTTCGCTATCCACCAGGTTCTTGCTGCAACCAAGGGTGATGATATTGACTTTGTCTTTCTTAAGTGTCTTTGCTTTCATAAGAGTGGGCAAAAGTACAAATAAGCCCTTACCAAACCACGGTCAGCTGATAACAGCGGTTTGGGATTTGCTGTATTTGAAGACATCCAGCATTTTACCCTGCTCGGGTAAATGGCCACTGAGCCGGAATCCGTTTTTTTCCAGCACTTTGCGGGAAGCGGTATTCTCTGTTTCGGTTATGGCAAAAACGGCTTCACAGGCAGTATGCCGGAAAAAATGGGCAATCCCTGCCATCACCAGTTCTGTGGCAAATCCCTTACCCCATTCTTCGGGCAGGAGCGCATATCCCAGGTGAAAATCATGTTCCCCGGAAAGATAGAGAAAGGAGAAACTGCCCAGGAAGCGATGATCGGTTTTATGAAAAACCGCAAACCTGCCCAGGGTAGAGCCGTCCTTGTATAAATGGATATTTTCCTGCAAAAAGGCATCGGAAGCTTCCCGGGTTTTGGGGGCACGGATAAAACGCATCACATCCGGGTCTCCGTTTACCCGGTAAAAATAATCGGCATCTGCATCAGTAAATCGCTGCACCACCATCCTTTCCGTTTCAAATAATATCCCCATACCCTAAAAATATTCAACAATCTCCAATCCAAAACCTGCAACTTTTCGTAAATATCAGATTATCCATTTTCAAATACTTATGAAAGACCTCTACAGTTATTTATCCGGTTTCCGCTTTTTGAAAAAAAATTATGCGGCCAAGTTCCTTTTTATCGCATTCATAGGAATTCATATACCATTGATAATAATAGTTTTAGTTAGTATTACTTCATTTATTAATTTAGACAAGTCCAGTATCCTACTCATCACCTTATTTGCCACCTTACTGGCTTCCGGCATTACTTTGTACCTGTTAAACAAGCTGCTCACCCCACTCCACCAGGCCAAAAATGCACTCCGGGCCTATCGTTCAGAAGGCGTATTACCCGATCTTCCAACCCAGTTTGAAGATGAAGCGGGCATTTTATTAAAAGAATTGCAGTATAGCCTGGAACAACTGGACTACCTGATTCACGAGAAAAAAGATATTATCCGGCTGCTTTCCCAGGATATCCGGAGCCCCTATCAACAGATCTACGAACTGGCCAGACGGATTCCGGTCGAGACGGACCCCTTGTTAAAGAATGACGGAGCCGACCAGATAAAGGAAATCACGATCAGTAACCTGCTTGTCCTGCAGGATATCCTCAAATTACTGGAGTTTGAAGAAGAGGGCGTGATGGATCATCAACAACTGGATATAAACGACCTGGTCCGGGAAACCATTACCAGGTTATCTCCCGCCGCTGCAATCAAATCAATTTCCATCAAACAGGACCTGGCTCCAGAACCCGTTTTTGTAAACGGATCCAGATTACTCCTCACAGAAGCCATCAGCCAACTGCTTTACAATGCCATAAAATTCTCCTTCCCAAACGGGGTTATCCGAGCCAGAACCGCAAACCTGAAAGAAATGATACAATTAACCGTTGAAGACCAGGGGCTGGGAGTTGAAGAAGCTGAAAAGGAGCTGATCTTTCAACGGTTCACTTTAGCCAGAAAGCGGGGCACATCTGGCGAATACGGG
>JAGWTX010000218.1 GCA_028875955.1 Bacteroidota bacterium
TTTACGCAGGATATACAAAGCCGGTTTTTCAATTGTGATCAATCCCACTTTTTCCCGTGATAAGCGTTATGATGATAGTATCGTACGTGCCGCCAGGGCAAACAGGAACTGGGGAATGGAAGCCAACCAGGAATCGGTAAAACCCTACGAAACCGGCTATGACAAAGGTTGGTACCAGTCCTTGTTCAGACAGCCTGAAAAACCCATTTTTGAATTTATCCGCAACAGGCAATTTGCAGCGTTCCTGTTACAGCGTCCCCTGCCCGAAATCAACATTCAATTGCGAGAAATCAACTTCGCGCCACTTCCAGAAATATTACCCGATAAATACTTTGTAGTTTTTCCAGGTTCCAGATCAGCAACCCGGATCTGGCCTGCGGATAATTTTATCCGGGTAAGCAATTACCTGTTTGAAACGTTTGGATGGACAGCGATTCTTGCCGGAACAAAAAATGATGCGGTCTATATCGGGGATTTCCTGAAGCATTACGCTTACCCTGTCATCAATTTGCAGGGCAAAACCAGCTTGCCGGAAATGCTCAGCCTTTTAAAAAAGGCGGCCTGTTTACTTTCCGTAGATACCGGTTCGGTACACCTGGCCGCCGCAGTGGGTTGTACGGTTTTTGGTATCTTTAACGGCTCGCAGTTCAAACGTTTTGCACCCTATCCCAAAGAATTATCAGCCAATTTTTATGCCATCTACCCCGATGATGTGGAAAAGGAATTGCAGGATCCTGTATTGGTAAAGGAGAAATATGAGTTTGTGGTAAACATCCCCTATTCGCTGGTAAGACCCGAGAAAGTGATGCTGGCCATTCACGAACATTTCAGGTGATGCTGCTGTAAAAAATTACCAGTTTTCCAGACCCATGGATTTTTTCAGGTGATAGAGCCCTTTCCCGATAGGGCTTTGCAGGAGATAATGCAGGATCTTCAACCTGAATTGCCACAGAATCAATTTCAGGGAGAAACCAAAATAAGAGGTATAGATTTTTTTACTTTCCGCCAGGGCTTTCAAATATTGGGTACTGCTGATACCTGAATCATCAAATACGGCGATCACTTCATTGAGATATCCATAGGGCTCAAGCGCAATCCTGCACATCAGGTCATAATCCATCCCGATCTTATACGCACCATTGAAACCGCCTGCCCTTTTGTACACTTCTTTTTTTACAAACCAGGTGGGATGTGATACGCTTCGCATCCCCCTGTATAATTTACCGGGTTCAAAGGGTTTTCCCACAATCACGGTACTGCCTCCCCTGATCATTTGAATATTTCCACTGATCCATTGGTATTCCGGGTGTTCCGAAAAGAAAACGGCCACTTTTTCCAGCACCTGCGGAGATGCGTACCGGTCACCCGCATGCAGCAGATGGGTGATGGGTTGTGTAGCCCTCTCAATTCCCTTATTGAATGCGTCAGAAATGCCCTGATCCCTTTCATTCAACCATTTCCGGTAGCCGGGCTGGGGGGTATTTGCCAGCCATTCGGCAATATCGTTGGTTACAGAACCATTGATGATCCAGTGTTCATCGGGCAACCGGGTCTGCGCATCGATTGATGCACAGGTCTTTTGCAGATCTGCCAGATTATTAAAACAAATGGTAACAATGGTTATTCCCTGCATGTGGCTGAATCTGTTTCGAATATAAAAAATACCCTCGAGCTTTTAACGGATGAGGGGATTGGCTGAAAGTTTTTCGAGAAACAAGGCCAACCCTTTTCGTTTATCATCCGTCAGCTGATAGGAGATGTTTTTTGTATAATAGGTTTTCAAATCATAGGTATCATAGGGGTTTTCTGCCACTACTTCTTCCAAATGGTCCATTCCATATGCATTGGCAAGATTAAATGTCCGGATAAAATCCGTATCCAGCGGTTTATTGGCCACCCAGGCAGCAAATACAAAGGGTAGACCAGTATGCTGTTTCCAGGCAAGACCCAGATCATAGGTATACTGGGAGATCTTTCTTTGTTCCAAAGCCCTGTCGCCGATGACCACTCCTCCTGTTGTTCCCCTGATATCTTTCCGGAAATCCTCCCGGGCGGCTTCAAATCCCAAATCCAGTTTCCAATATTCCTTTACCAAAAGGGTAGCCAGATTAACGGAAGTACGGCTTTGATAATCCAGTAACAGCCTGTCCAGTTGTTCGATCGGCTGTTCAGAAAATATAGCAACAGAAGCTACTTCCCCTTCCGATGCAATACAATAATCCGTTACGATATGGGCTTCCTTCATCTGAGGGATGATGGCCACGGGAACCAGCCCCACATCGATCTGGTCGTTCAGTAACAGGGAAGCGATTTTTGAGGGATAGGCTTCCACCAAATCAATCCTGTTCATCAATCCAGTCCTTTCAAACCCATACAATAAGGGGCGGGTATTCAAATAACTTACAGCCCCAACTCTTATTCTCTTGTCCAATTCGTTTAAATTTGCTGCAAAGAAACTTAATTCGTCAGTAATACCCATTAACTATTCCCCAATAACATGGAACTAACCCAATTAACAGCCGTTTCCCCTATTGATGGGAGGTATCGCAAACAAATCAGTCATCTTGACGAATATTTTTCCGAATATGCCCTGATCAAATACAGGGTCCTGGTTGAGATCGAATACTTTTTCTTCCTGGCTGATCAGAAATTCTTCAAACTGGCACCCAAAGGCCGTCTGGCATTGCAAAAAGTGGCGGATGCATTCAGCCTGGATGATGCCCAACAGATCAAACAGATCGAAGCGATCACCAATCATGATGTGAAAGCTGTTGAATATTTCCTGAAGGAGCAATTGGACAAAGCGGGTATCCCCCAGTTAAAGGAATGGATCCACTTCGGGCTCACATCCCAGGACATCAACAATACCGCTATCCCCCTGAGCTGGAAACATTGTATCGAACATGAATACCTTCCGGGAGTGATCAATTTACAGAACCATATTTATCAGCTGGCCGCTATGTGGAAGGATATCCCGCTCCTGGCCAGAACACACGGACAGACGGCATCACCTACCCGTTTGGGCAAGGAGCTGATGGTATTTGTGGAAAGGATCCATAACCAGATCGAACTATTCGCCAGCATCCCTTTTGCTGCAAAATTTGGAGGGGCCACCGGGAATTTCAATGCCCATCAGGTAGCATTTCCTAAAAGGAAATGGGTCGTATTGGGCAATCAGTTTGTAGAAGATGTACTGGGTTTACAAAGAATGCAGTTCACCACCCAGATCGAACATTATGATAGTCTCGCTGCCCATTTTGATGCCATCAAAAGGATCAATACCATCCTGATTGATCTTTGCCGTGATATATGGACCTATATCAGCATGGATTATTTCAAACAGAAAACCAAAAAAGGGGAAGTAGGCTCTTCTGCGATGCCCCATAAGGTTAACCCCATAGATTTTGAAAATGCGGAGGGAAACCTGGGTCTGGCCAATGCCATCCTGGAACATCTCTCTGCCAAATTGCCCATCAGCCGTTTACAAAGGGACCTGACCGATTCCACCGTATTACGCAATATCGGTGTGCCAATGGCTCATATTGTTATTGCCCTGCGTTCGCTGACCAAGGGACTGGATAAACTGGTGCTGAATGAAGTCAAAATCAAGACAGACCTTGATGCCAACTGGGCTGTTGTTGCCGAAGCGATACAAACCATTTTACGCAGGGAGCATTATCCAAACCCTTATGAGGCATTGAAAGACCTTACCAGGGGTAATCATGCGATTGACAAAAAAGCCATCCATGCATTTATTTCAAAATTGAAAATCAGTGCCGCAGTCAAAAAGGAACTGAAAGCCATTACCCCCTTGAACTATACGGGTGTGAATCCCGATTTTTAATTTCTGCCCGGGTAATTGGTGGTTAAAGCCGGCTTTTGTAATTTAAAGTGATCGATTGTTCACCTAAATTACTACATATGCCAGTCCAACATTCTAGACGTGCTTTTTTACAAACCCTGGGACTGGGGGCCAGCCTTTTTGCTCCCGGTTTCTCCGTCTTATCCGCCCAAAACAAACCAAAGTTGCCAAGCCCCGTTAAAAAGCTGGGAGTAGCCCTGGTGGGTCTGGGCAGTTATGCCAAAAACCAATTGGCGGTTGCGCTGGCACAAACGGATCATTGTTACCTGGCAGGTATCGTTACCGGAACGCCCGCAAA
Source organism: Bacteroidota bacterium (assembly GCA_028875955.1). Lineage (GTDB taxonomy): Bacteria > Bacteroidota > Bacteroidia > Chitinophagales > Chitinophagaceae > Sediminibacterium. Next base: position 4,161 of record JAGWTX010000218.1, read on the forward strand.
AGCTGTGGAATGGAAACAGAAGTATGGGATACCCCAAAAAAACATATACAATTACCAGAACTTTGACGAAATCGCAAGCAATCCGGATATTGATATCATCTATATTGTTTTACCCAATTCCATGCACCATGAATATGTAATCCGCGCTGCCAAAGCAGGGAAACATGTTATGTGTGAAAAACCTATGAGCGTATCGGTGCAGGAAGCCGAAGAAATGATCGCTGCATGCAAAACCGCTGGTGTGCAATTGGGTATCGGTTACCGCATGCATTTCGAACCTTTTACACAGGAAGTGATGCGGATCGGTCAGCAAAAGGTATTGGGAGATGTGCGGTTTATCCAGACCAATTTTGGCTTTAGCATTGGAGATCCCACCCAGTGGCGGTTGAAAAAAGAATTGGCCGGTGGCGGACCTTTGATGGATGTTGGCATTTACTGCGTACAGGCATCCCGCTATGTAACCGGTGAAGAACCGCTTTGGGTTACGGCACAGTTCGGACCGGTAACCGATACACAAAGGTTTACCAGTGTGGAAGAATCCATTTCCTGGCAGATGCAGTTTCCGGGAAATGCCATGGTGAACGGATTCAGTTCCTATAAATCCAATATCGAGCAATTGTATGTTTCCGCAAGCAATGGATGGGTACAGTTGGGACCTGCGTATAGCTATGGACCCATCAAGGGCAGAACCAGTAAGGGTGAAATGAATTTTCCCATCGTTCATCACCAGACCGCCATGCTAAACGGCATTTGCAAATCTTTTCTGGAAAACAATACTTTCCCTGCTCATACGTCAGGTGAAGAGGGGCTTCGTGATATGCGCATCCTGATGGGCATATATGAAGCTGC
>JAGWTX010000219.1 GCA_028875955.1 Bacteroidota bacterium
ACGCCCAATGGAGACCATTTTCGAACGGCTTCAATGGTAAAATCACCTTTTGTGGTTGTGAATACCGCGCGAAAAACAGCAGGCGCCTTTAATTTCAGGATGGCAGGATCCGGAGCCTGCGCGTTAAGAAAAGAGGAGAAAAACAAAAAGGGTATTACAAGTAAACGCAATTTCAGCATATCCAAATTTTTAAACAACGGGTTCCTGCATCATCACTTTTCTGCCTTCCAGAAAATGATGCCAGTCTGCCAGCATCTGACCTTTCAAAACCCTTGGAAATTTATGTTGCCCGCCCACTTTGCCTTTTGCCTTCATGAAGTCCATAAACTGTTCTTCACTCAATACATCCAGCATCACATCCCTGAGCGCACTTTTTCTTTCTACGGCATAATCATCATTCAGGATTTTCAGTTTATCATCAATCATCCTGCCCAATACTGCTGCATCCACCGTATCATTACAGGCAATATACCAATGATGGGCAAAGAAATTCCCGTGTGGCACACCGGCCACTGTAAATTCAGGTATGGAAATATTCAGCTCCTCACTAACCAGCTGAACAGCTTTGTTCATATTATCCACACTCAGGTGTTCGCCCACCATGCTTAAAAAGTGCTTGGTCCTTCCTGTGATTACGATCTCGGATCTCTCCTTGTCTACAAACCGGATGGTATCCCCAATCAGGTATCGCCAGGTGCCTGCCATGGTACTGATGAGGAGTGCATAATCTTTCCCCTCCTCCACTTCATGTATCATCAGGGCTTTCGGGTTGGCGATCATTTCACCGTCTGCATCAAAGTTGACATCATCAAACGGCACAAACTCCATGAAAATATGCTCTCCCGTAACCAGCCGCATCCCCTTCGCATGTTGCCGTTCCTGGAATGCAATAAACCCTTCGCTGGCCAGGTAGGTTTCAATATAGGTAATCGGCTTACCCAATAATTTCTCAAAACCTTTTTTATACGGTTCAAAACTTACACCACCATGAACAAAGAAGGCCAGGTTGGGCCAGATCTCATGAATATCGGTAAGCCTGTACCGGGCAATCACCATTTCCAGACACATCTGGATCCAGGCGGGTACGCCAATGATAAATCCGATATCCCAGTCGGGCGCTTTTTCTACAATCTCTTCCAGTTTTTTATCCCAGTCTTTTTGTTTGGCGATTTTTTTCCCGGGTTTGTAAAAGGGTTGAAACCAAAAAGGAGCTTTTTTTACCGTGATCCCGCTCAGATCACCCGCATAATAACTCGCGCCTTTCTGAAGATCGGTACTGCCTCCCAGGGTAAGCCATCCTTTCCCGATAGAACTATAGGGAATATCCTCATAGGTGCGCAGGCTAAGCAATTGTTTGATCATTACGATCTTATTCCCGTGAAGCAGGTCATTGGTGATGGGGATATATTTACTGGCCGATTCGCTCGTACCACTGCTAAGTGCATAGTACCTGATCTTCCCCGGCCAGCAGATATCGGGTTTCCCCTCCAGGGTTTTATGCCACCATTGTTTATAGATCGTATTGTAGTTAAAGGTGGGTACCAGCTCCTGAAATTTTCGACCGGGATGCTTGCTTAGCAGGATTTCATCAAAACGGTATTGCTGGCCAAATTCTGTAAACCGGGCTTTCCTGAGTAATTTCTTCAATACTTTGATCTGCTGCCGGCGGGGATTATTTTGGGGTAGCCTCAGCGCTTTTAAAATGGAATTAGGTAGCTTGAAATCAAGTATAGCCATTGATGAAAGCAGATTTTTACAATATACGAAGCTAACGCAAAAGGCTTATATCCAAGCAGGATTCTGGTCTTGTCTTTGTAAGGCAATTGCACCTGTTTACCGGCAAATAAGGCCAGGATTACTGAAAACAACCCGCATATCCTTCCACCAGTTATAATTTTTGGCATAATAACCGTCTGTTATTTCAGGACTAATTTTTGAGTGCACCTGAACAGCAGGGAAATTTGTCATCACACCTTTGGGTATCTGCGGTAATTTGTCGCCGGAACCTGCATACCCCACCCAGGTTTTTTTCCCTGTAAACACCTGAAACAGGTTGCGGAAAAAACGGCCAGGTTTGCCATACCTTATCATCCAGAAAGGGAAACTGAGCAGCAAAAAAATACACAGGACCCAGTCAGTAAGCCTTTTTAATCTGAGCTGATAAGGGTCTGCCAGTTGGTATTGAACAAATGGTTTTACAATCTCCGCATCAGCTGTCAGAGAATGACTGCCTACCAAACTCCCGCCTGGGGATACATGAAATAAAAACCGGATCCCCCTTCCTGTCAACGTCTCCAGATGGGGAATAAGGGAGGATAATCTGGTTTCCCCGATACAAAACACCACACAGCTTACCGGAATCGACGCAACAAATGCTGACAGGGTTTCCCAATCACAAACCGAATCCCTCCTGTCTTCATCAATCGCCACGCGACCCAGGATCTGTTCCTGCTGCAGGGCATGGGTAAACAACTCTCGCACCTGGCCATACTCTGCAACGGATCCCGCAACCAGGGTCTGCCCTTCGGCTTCCGCATCCCTTTTCCAGCCAGCATAACCGATTGCATATGATAGGCTTCTAAAAACAAGTATCCATGTCCCTCCGAGCAAGACACCCCCGATCACCACCCCTCTGGAAAACCGAACACTTTCGGGTAAAACAGAATAGACCGCCAGTGTTACCAGGCATCCGAAAATCAGCGGGGGTATGATCTGCGCGGTGCGGTATCGTTTTTCATACAAACCAGCTACAGCTGCTGCGCCAAGAAAGGATGCGGTTAACAGGAGGAGTAGAAAAGGGAGTTCCGGTACACCAAAATCCTTTCCGCCCCTCAGACCGGCAATCCAGAGGAATCGCATTATCTGTAAGGAAGCATACAGTAATAGTACATCCATCAGCGGAAGAAAAACCGGTCTGATCAGTCTTTTTACCGCAGAAAGCAACCCCCTTAACAAGATAGCCAATTGCAGCAACCAGGAAAACAGTTTAGCCGGTCCTTTCTGGAAATACTGGTTTACAAAAAGACGCATGGCCTGGTAAAAAAAACGTACCCGGTGTAGCCCCAATCCGTTTGAACTTTCCCCTTTGAAATGCAACATACTGATCTCGCCCAGGTACCAGTTTTCATAGCCGGCCCGGGTGATCTTATGACTCAGGTCGATATCTTCCCCATAGAGAAAATATCTTTCGTCAAAGCCGCCCAGCTTATCCAGTATGGACTTCCGGGCAAAAAAACAGGCTCCGGCAAGAACCGGTATCGCATGGTTTTGAAGCGGGTCCAAATGACCCAAAGCATAACGGTTAAAAAAACCGGATCGGGGAAACAGACCTGCCATTCCGGTCAGTTTCCAGAATGAGGCCATCGGTGTGGGAAAAGCTCTTTTGCTCTCGGGCAAATACCGGCCCCTGCCATCCAGCATCCTAAAACCCAGAGCGCCGGCGTTGGGGTGACAGCTGAAAAAATCGAGCGCCCGGGTCAACCCATCCTCCGGGAGAAGGGTATCGGGGTTGAGAAAGAGGATGATATCCCCTTTGCAGTCAGCCAAAGCCTGATTATTTGCCCTGGCAAAACCCAGGTTTACCGTATTCCTGTAAAAAATAACTTCCGGGAAAAGAGCAGGCAGCACATCCATGCTGTCGTCAGCGGAATGATTATCCACCACCCTGATCTCTGCAGCCAAAGACCCGACCGCGCGTTGTACCGAGTACAGGCATTGTTCCAGAAAATACCGGACATTGTAATTGACAATAATGATGGATAACTGCAAGTTGCCGGGTTTTTGCATACAAGATAGTTGACCGGACAGGACAGATGAAAGAAAAGCGGAATTTTTTATGGATAACCACCGGAACCGAACCGGTTCGGGCATCTTCCCTTCCTTTTCTTACTTTTGCGGCATGATGTTAAAACATACTTTGCTGAAAGCAACAGAAGCCGGTGCGGCACAGTTATCGCATTTTTTTAATGGAGACTTCAAGATCAGTAATAAGGAAGGTATCAACAACCTGGTAACCGAAGCCGATCATGCAGCTGAAAAAGCCATATTTGAAGTTATACAGCAGGATTTCCCTGACCATTATATTCTGAGTGAGGAATCCGGTGAAATAGTCATGGACTCATCCTATAAATGGATCATTGATCCGATTGATGGAACGGTCAATTTCGCCAATGGAATTCCCATCTGTTGCGTAAGTATCGGTGTAGAGAGAGAAGGACAAATGTTGATGGGAGCCGTGTATAACCCGTTTCTGAATGAATTGTTTTTTGCCCAGCACGGGTTTGGCGCAACCCTGAACAATAAAAAGATACAGGTGAGTGATAAATCGGAAGTCATCAAAAGCTGTATGGTAACCGGCTTCCCCTATACCTATCTCGATATGCCAAACGGACCCTTGCAGGTTTTTGAAAAACTTATCCGCAAAGGGGTTCCGGTTAGAAGACTGGGCAGTGCCGCTATAGATCTTTGCTGGGTTGCAGCCGGCCGGTTTGATGGATTTTATGAACATAAATTACAAGCCTGGGACAGTGCTGCGGGTTTCCTGATGGTAGAGGAAGCGGGGGGGAAGGTAACCGATTTCAAAGGTGACCGCTACTCGCCTTACCAGCCACATATTATTGCAACCAATGGAAAAATTCATGATGAACTGGTAGCGATCGTGAATGGTGCAGATTTTTAATAAGCGTCTCCTTTGCCACTGACCCAATGAATGATACGGATTGTTGGATGGTTTGGTGGCTATAAATAACCTAATTATGAGTGAGCAAAGAACGGAAATCGCAGAACTGGGTGAATTTGGACTGATCGATCACCTCACCAAGAATTTTGAGATACACAATGCCTCCACGATTCTGAGTGTAGGCGATGATGCAGCCGTAATTGATCATTTCGGGAAACAGACGGTTATCAGTACGGATCTGCTGATAGAGGGTATTCATTTCGACCTGATGTATACACCCCTGAAGCACCTGGGTTATAAATC
>JAGWTX010000220.1 GCA_028875955.1 Bacteroidota bacterium
GTACCCGGCATGAATTTTCCATCCAACAGGCGGTGGACTATGCCCAAAAAAACAATGTACAGGTGAAAAACGCCTTGCTGAATGTCAAAATCCAGGAACAGACCAATCGGGACATTACCGCATCCGCCTTGCCCAGCATTACCGGCAGCGTTGGTATGACGGATTATCTGACCCTGCCCACCTCTCTATTACCCGGTGAGATTTTTGGACAGCCGGCCGGAACCTATATCCCCGTGCAGTTTGGTACGAAATACAATTCCAATGCCAGTATCCAGCTGCAACAATTGCTGTTCGACGGACAGGTGTTTATTGCACTGAAGGCAAGATCCACTTCGATTGAATTCCAGCAGAAAAACAAGGAAGTGACCGAAGAAGCCATCAAAGCCAATATATACAAGATCTATTACCAGCTGGTGGTCAGCAAAACACAGATTGACCTGCTGGATGCCAATATCGACCGTCTGAAAAAACTGGAGCATGATGCCGGCGAATTGTACAAGAATGGCTTTGCGGAAAAACTGGACATTGATAAGGTATCTGTTCAACTGGCCAACCTGCAAACAGAAAAAACAAAAGCGCTGAACAGCATTGCCATCGGGTATCTCGGTCTCAAAACCTTAATGGGTATGCCTGTCAAGGACACATTGGTGCTGACAGATAAAATCAGTGAAGACCAGATCCGCGACGCACTGACCATCGACACTGCCTACCGGTATTCGGACAGAAAGGATTTTCAATACCTGACACTGGCCAAAAAACTAAACGAATTCAACATCAGAAGATACCAGCTGAGTTATATCCCAACCCTGTCACTCACCGGCTCCTATGCCAAGAATGCCCAGCGGAACAAGTTTGATTTCTTTCAGAAAGGGGATTGGTTTACGACATCCTATATCGGGTTAAACCTCTCTGTTCCCATCTTCGACGGATTTTCCAGGGCGGCCAAGATCAGCAAATCCAGACTGGAACTGAAACAAACCGAATACCAGCTCGATAACCTGAAATTATCGATCGATAGCGATGTGGAACAGGCCAGGCTCAATTTCCAATCTTCCTTATCCACCATGGATTTCCAGAAAAAGAACATGCAGCTGGCGGAAACCGTTTATGCACAGACAAAAAAGAAATTTGAGATCGGAACCGGCTCCAATACAGAAATCACTTCTGCACAGACCGACCTGATCACGGCTCAAACCAATTATATCAACGCACTCTATACAGCCATCGTTGCCAGAGTGGATTATTTAAAAGCCACCGGAAAACTTTAACACTACCAACCTTAAAAATCAGTATATGCAAAAGATAATTCACATCCTTTTTATTTCATCAGTGGTAACACTGGCTTCCTGCGGCAGCAGTTCTGAAAAACCCGCATCAGCCCTAACCGAGAAAAAGGCAAAACTGGAAGAACTGAAAAAACAACAGTCGGCCCTTACCACAGAGATCAGCACGCTGGAGCAGGATATCGCGAAACTGGATCCGGCCGCTGCCAGGGAGGAAAAATCAAAACTGGTAAGCCTGTCGGTCATCCAACCCGAAAACTTTACCCATTATATCGACCTGCAGGGAAAAGTGGAGTCTGAGAACATTTCCTATATCTCACCCCGTGGCCAGGGAGGACAGGTAAAAGCCCTGTACGTGAAGCGCGGCGACAATGTAGCCAAAGGGCAATTGCTGTTACAACTGGATGATGCGATCGCCAAACAAAGCCTGGTTGCAGCCCAACAGGGGATTGAAACCATCAAGTCACAACTGGCATTCGCCAAAAACCTTTACCAGAAACAAAAAAATCTCTGGGACCAGAACATAGGCACGGAAGTACAATTGATCACCGCGAAAAATTCTGTGGAGTCTCTGGAGAATCAGTTGAAGAGTGCGGAAGCGCAGGTAAAGATCACAAAAGACCAGCTTGCCTTTACTTCTGTTTACAGTGATGTTAGCGGTGTTGCAGAAGAAGTGAATGTAAAAGTGGGTGAATTGTTCATGGGTGTGGGCCAGATCAAGATCGTAAATACCAGCCACCTGAAAGTAACCACCCAGATACCTGAAAACTATATCAACAAGGTAAAAGTGGGAAGTCCGCTGAAAATCAGCCTGCCTGATATCAACAAAACGATTGATGCCCGCATTACGGTTACCGGTAAACTGATCGATCCCAACAGCAGAAGCTTTTATGTGGAAGCCAGGATACAACCCGATAAGGATTTTCATCCTAACCAGGTAGCCATGGTGAGGATCCAGGATTATACCGTGAATAACGCCATTACCGTACCGGTAAATACGCTTCAATCTGATGAAAAAGGGAAATATGTAATGGTTGCGGTTAAGGAAAACGGTAAACTGGTAGCGAGGAAGAAAACCGTCAGCATCGGCGAATTCTATGGCGATCAGCTGGAGATCAAATCCGGTCTTCAGGCAGGTGACCAGATCATTACCGATGGATACCAGAGTCTCTATGATGGCCAGTTACTCACGACTGAAACAAAATAGGAAGAACTGAATTATCCTTCCGCTACAGAACAACACATCATTTAAACCAAACGTATGAGTGCTTTAGAAAATAGTAAAGGTAAGTTCAAGGAATTCAAACCTACCAGCTGGAGTATCACCAATAAAACATCCATCTACCTGATGATGTTGTTTGTGAGCCTGGCGGGTATCTTTCAATTCGTAACCTTGCCCAAAGAACAGTTTCCGGATATTGTTATCCCGACCATCTATGTATCCACGATCTATGTAGGAAACTCACCCAAGGATATCGAGAACCTGGTGACCCGTCCCATCGAAAAACAGATCAAGGGTATCACGGGTGCCAAGATCAATAAGTTCACCAGTACTTCACAACAGGATTATTCAGCCATCATGGTTGAGTTTGATACGGATGTGAAAACAGATGTCGCCCTGCAAAAAGTAAAGGATGCCATCGATAAGGCCAAACAGGACCTGCCCACCGATCTTACGCAGGAACCCACTGCATTGGAAGTTAGCTTTAGCGAACAACCCATCATGTATGTAAACCTGAGTGGTGATTATGATCTGCCCCGACTGAAGAAATTTGCCGATGACCTGAAAGACAAACTGGAAGACCTGTCACAGATCAACCGGATCGACCTGGTGGGTGCACCCGAGCGTGAATTCCAGATCAACGTTGACAATTACCGCATGCAGAGTGCCGGTGTGACTTTTGACGATATCTCCAATGCGGTTGCCAGGGAGAACCTGGACATATCCGGGGGTTTGCTGGATGTGGGAAACATGAAACGTAACCTGCAACTGAAAGGCCAGCTAAAAACGGCGAATGATATTTCACAGATCATCGTCCGTAACCAGACCGGGGCACCTGTTTACCTGAAAGACATCGCCCGCATCATCGATACCACCAAGGAAAAAGAAAGCTATGCCCGTCTGGACGGGAAGAATGTGGTAACCCTGAACATCATTAAAAGAAGCGGTGAGAACCTGATCGAAACAAGTGATGCTGTCAAAAAAATCGTGGAGGAATCCAAAGGTGTTTTATATCCCAATGACCTGAAAGCGGTGATCACCGGTGATCAGAGTATCAAAACCAGGACCTCGTTCAATGACCTGGTCAACTCCATTGTGATCGGTTTTATCCTGGTATTGATTGTACTGATGTTTTTCATGGGTGTCGTGAATGCATTCTTTGTGGCGCTCTCGGTACCACTGAGCATGTTTGTGGCTTTTGTTTTCCTACCGGGTGCGGATTTGATCGTTGGAACCCATGTGACACTGAATTTTATCGTACTCTTTGCCCTCCTGTTCGGTTTGGGGATCATTGTGGATGACGCGATCGTGGTGATCGAGAATACACACCGGATCTTTGTGGGTGGCAAAGGAAAACTTCCTGTTACCACTGCCGCCAAGATGGCTGCAGGTGAGGTTTTTGTTCCTGTTCTGGCGGGAACCTTAACCACACTGGCGCCCTTCTTCCCGCTCCTGTTCTGGCCGGGTATCATTGGTAAATTCATGGTATACCTGCCTACGATGCTCATCTTTACGCTGGCTGCATCGCTCGTGGTAGCTTTTATCATGAACCCGGTTTTTGCGGTTGATTTCATGAATCACGAGGAATCGGATAAAAAGGAACCCAAAAACGCGATCTTCAAAAAAAGAGGATTCTGGATTGCCATAGGTTTGGGGATTCTGCTGGATCTGGCTGGTGCCACTTTCTGGGGTAACCTGCTCCTGTTCTTTGTACTGCTGGTCTTGTTAAACCGTTATGTACTGGATCAGGCCATACATGCCTTCCAGAACAGGGCCCTGCCCTGGATCATGGGTCACTATGAAAGTTTGTTGAGATGGGCATTGAACGGATGGAGACCGGTACACTTATTACTGGGCACCATTGCCTTATTGTTCGTATCTCTTTTCGTGTTTGTGGCTTCGATCAATTCCGGAAGGATCGGTGTGGAATTTTTCCCGAAAGCGGATCCGAACCAGATTTTTGTTTACCTGAAATTACCGGTTGGAACCAATGTGGAATACACCGATTCTGTCACACAGGTGTTAGAAAAAAGGGTAAATAAAGTATTGGGAACCGGCAACGGCAAGACAAACCCCATAGTGGAAAGTGTGATCAGTAATGTGGCTGTGGGTGCAAGTGACCCGATGAGCGGCGACAGAAGTACCCGGAGTGAATTGGGCAGGATCCAGGTTTCCTTTGTGGAATTTGAAAAAAGAGAGGGGGTTTCAACCCGTCCTTATCTGGATAAAATCCGGGCAGTCATGAAAGGGATTCCCGGTGCGGAGATCAGTGTTGACCAGGAAAGCGGCGGACCTCCCACCGATCCCCCGATCAATATTGAGATTGCCAGCGAAGATTTTGATAACCTGATCACCACGGCTTCCAATCTGAAAAACTATCTCGACTCCATCCAGGTGCCGGGTGTGGAAGAATTGAAAATGGATATCGATCTCAAGAACCCTGAGATCACGTTAACCGTTGACAGGGA
>JAGWTX010000221.1 GCA_028875955.1 Bacteroidota bacterium
GTTCAATTGCAATTGACTGTTTCCGCTTTGGGTATTGCTGACTGGAAGCGAAACCAGCATGGATCCCTTTCCGGTGACCAGCCAGATCAGACTCAGATCGGGATAGATCTCTTTGATCTTTTCGAGTATTTCCGAACCCACTGATCCTCTTCCTTTCAGCTGTTTTCCCAGGTATCCGTTTGATAACCCGCAGCTATGTTCAAAAGCATATGCAGAAATATGATTGAAAATCAAATAGTCATGTAATCTTTCAATGAGTCGCATTAGGTATAAATACGTTAGAAAATAGGGTATGAAAAATGGGCAAATGCTTCGACTATTTGATAATATTGTCATTCAATAGTCATTACGAAATAAATCCATAACTGGTAAACCCGCAATGCGGTTTATACCTGAATTTGACCCGTTTTTTCACGTAGTAGTATCTGATCACGGGCAATACGTCCCATCCTTTCTTCGTAAGGCAGTGCACTCCCAAAACGACAATCATGAAAACAATCAAAAAAGGGATGGAAACGCCTGTCTATCCGAAAAATTCAGCCCTACAGGATCCCTACCGGGTTCTGGATGAACTATTTGATTATGCCCATTTGGATGAGCTGGAAATCCTGCTGTGGGAATGGTTAAAAACCAGCGTATGTGGAAATTTCAACAAGGAACTGACCCGCACCGAAAGAAATTCCCTGCTGACCCTCTATGAAAAATTACAGCAGTTACTCGAAGCCTCGCACCTGATTCACCTTCAGAAACAAAAAGAGCATAAATCAAAAAGAACCGGGTAAAGGTCTTTTCGTACGATCGCATTGTTGCAAATACCTGATATTTTGAGTATATTGAAATCAAAAACACATGGATCAGGAAATCATCAACCTGTATGATGAATACACGCACAAACCCCTGAGCCGGGAAGTATTTTTAAAACGGCTGGCCAAGATTACCGGCAGCATGGCTTTGGCCTTATCCATTACCCCTTTACTGGAATCAAATCATGCCAAAGCAGCTACCATTGCGGAAGATGACCCCGATCTGGAAACAGAGACCATCGGGTATGAGGTAAACGACATCACCATGTATGCCTATACCGCCAAACCTGTCAACAGGGTCAATATGGGGGCGGTGATGGTGATCCATGAAAACCGCGGTCTCAATGAACACATCAGGGATGTGACCCGGCGTGCGGCCAAAGCTGGCTATCTCGCGATGGCACCGGATGCATTATCCGAGTCCGGGGGCACACCGGCTAACGAAGATGAAGCCAGAAAACTTTTTGCCACTCTGGATACCAAAAAGAACCTGTCCCATTTCATCCAATCGGTGGATTTTCTACGGGCCAGGAAAGAATGTAACCGAAAAGTGGGTGTTGTGGGTTTTTGCTGGGGTGGTGGCATTGCCAATCAACTGGCGGTAAATGTTCCCAACCTGAATGCCGCAGTGGCTTTTTATGGCAGGCAACCGGATCCGGCAGATGTTCCTAAGATCAAATGCCCGGTACAATTACATTATGCAGGTCTGGATGAAAGAACCAATGCAGGCATCCCAGCTTATGAGGAAGCGTTAAAAAAAGCAGGTGTCGTTTATGAATTATACATGTATCCTAATGTAAACCATGCCTTTCATAACGACACTTCTGAAGCACGCTACAATGCCGATGCCGCATTACATGCCTGGAAGAGAACCCTTGATTTTTTTGAAGCGCATCTGAAATAAAAATCAGATTCTCCGGCAGTTTCCCGGAAAACGATTTGAAAACAATCCTGTTTATTTATTTAACCAGCTCATCACCTGTGCGGGATAACGGGTACCGGCAGCTATGTCTTTGGGAAAAAAAGTAGCCAGTGCAGTCAATTCTGCCGCAGAAAGATGTACCCCTAATGCACCCACATTTTCTTCCAGGTATTTCAAACGCTTGGTTCCCGGTATCGGGAAAATGTATTCCCCCTGCGCCATCACCCAGGCCAGTGCCAGCTGCGAAGCCGTGCAATTTTTTTCGCGGGCCATCTCTTCGATTTTTGCCACCAGCTCTTTGTTCCGTTCAAAATTCTCTCCCTGAAACCGGGGGGAATTCCTTCGGAAATCATCTGCTGCAAAATCCTCAAACCGGGTGATCTGTCCGGTCAGAAAACCCCTTCCCAACGGACTATAGGCCACAAATGCAATCCCCAGTTCCTGACAGGTTTGTAATATCTCATCTTCCGGATCCCTGGTAAACAGGGAATACTCACTCTGAACCGCCGATATGGGAAAAACAGCATGCGCTTTACGAAGCGTAGAAGCCGATACTTCGCTTAACCCGATCCCCCTTACTTTTCCCTGACGAACCAGGTCGCCCATGGCACCCACTGTCTCTTCGATCGGTGTTTCCGAATCAACCCGGTGGAGATAATACAGGTCAATCACGTCAACTCCCAACCTTTGCAAACTGGCTTCACAGGCAGACTGCGCATATGCCGGCTTTCCGCTGAAACCTCTTACCATCGGGTTGGCGGGATCCCGGACGATTCCGAACTTGGTTGCTAAAGTGATTTCATTTCGCCTGCCCTCTAATGCTTTTCCAACCAGCACTTCGTTGGTAAAAGGGCCATAGATATCCGCCGTATCCCAAAAATTCACACCCAGTTCCAAAGCCCGGTGCATCACGCGGATGCTTTCTGCATCATCGGTTGCACCATAAAACTCACTCATACCCATACAGCCCAAACCCATTTGAGAAGCCGTTAACCCCTGGGAACCCAATGATCTGATTTCCATGTTTTTTTTTATAAAGTTCCAAAATAATTCGCATGTCAGATTTTTTTTTTGATTTGTCATCTATCTAAACTTATTCATGCGACATTTGTTAATAGACAAAAATTAAAGCACATGCCAAATACAAAAGCATACGCTGCGCAGGCAGCTACCACGCCTCTTGCCCCTTTCAGCTTCGACAGAAGAACCCCGGGTGATCATGATGTACAGATTGAGATTCTCTATTGCGGTGTCTGCCATTCGGATATCCACCAGGTCCGTGACGAGTGGGGCGGCTCCATCTATCCCATGGTACCGGGTCATGAAATCGTGGGCAGGGTAACCGCTGTTGGCAGCCACGTGAAAAAATTTGCAGTGGGTGATCTGGCAGGCGTAGGTTGTTTTGTGGATTCATGCCGTACCTGTGCAAATTGCCAGGAAGGCCTGGAACAATATTGTGATGAAGGAATGGTAGGCACTTACAACGGCAGGGAAAGAGTAACTAATGCCCCTACCTATGGCGGCTACTCCACCCAAATTGTGGTTGATGAAAACTATACACTGAAAATTTCCGACAAGCTTCCTTTGGAAGGTGTTGCACCCTTATTATGTGCAGGCATAACCACCTATTCTCCCTTACGATATGTTGGCGTTCGCAAGGGGCATAAAGTAGGGGTACTCGGTCTGGGTGGACTGGGTCATATGGCTGTAAAATTTGCAGCTTCCTTTGGCGCTGAAGTAACCATGCTCAGTAGTTCCCCCTCAAAAGAAGCGGATGCAAAAAAATTAGGTGCCCACCATTTTGCACTCACTTCTGATCCGGCAACCATGAATGGACTGCAGAATCATTTTGATTTTATCCTGAATACGGTTTCCGCGCAGCACGACTACAGTACCTACCTGAATCTTTTAAAAACAAATGGTACCATGATCGTGGTGGGCGTTCCCCCGACACCCTCTGCAGTACCTGCATTTAACCTTATCTTCAAGAGAAGAAGCATCATCGGCTCCCTGATCGGCGGCATCAAGGAAACACAGGAAATGCTGGATTATTGCGCAGAACACCATATCGTATCCGATGTGGAAGTCATTCCGGTACAAGAGGTGAATGAAGCGTATGAAAGAATGATAAAGGGAGATGTCAGGTATCGCTTTGTGATTGATATCGCATCCCTGAAATAACAGGCTACCTGTAAAAATCGTAAGCGGGAATATTTGTTTTCGGACAAAGTATTCCCGCTTCTGTTTATATTCTCTCTGAATCAGATAAAGTAAAGGCAGAAACAGAAATGTTTTCACACCGTCATCCGAATTCAGCAGGGTAACTTTTAGGATACGTTTAATGGGAATGGGAGTTCCTCATTCCTCCTCCACCAATTCTTTTTCCGCAGAAAGATATTCCAGAAACCCCTGCTTGGTCCAGGACTTTTTTTCCTCGATCCAGATACAGGTATGATCCTTTACCTTGGTGAGTATCTGCCAGGCCTGCAGGGAAAGATGCGCATCCTTGGGTGGTTTTTTTGCAGAAACCTCCTCTCCCAGCCGGGCAATGATCTTTCCATTTTTTTTCCGGAATGTATCATTAAAAAATTTCCCGACAGGTGATACCTGCTTGCCAAAAACACAGTTTCCCAATAGTAAGCCCAAAACTTTCAGCTGGGTAATGTCCAGTACCATATTCTGATACAGATAAGCTATCGTTTTACCCGATTTGTCTACAATAGATGTCATGACTGCAATCAATTGATTATGAACTGCGCCCAAGGTAATGTTGTTTACTGCATTTGCCAAGGGGAATATCTTAATATGTGATTAGAACTTTACCAAAACCACTTATTCAGGTTCCATTATATTTGTACAAAAATCATATGGGAGTAGCGGATCAATTAGCACAATTAAAAGCAGAAAAAATGGCTGCCAATCTCAAAGCGGGTCAGGATTTTCTGGCTAACAACAAGACAAGGCCTGAAGTTGTTGAATTACCCAGTGGATTGCAATATGAAATCCTGGTAACCGGCAGCGGCGAAAAACCACAGGCACACAATGAAGTTACCTGTCATTACCATGGCACTTTGATCGATGGTACGATTTTCGAAAGTTCGGTTCAAAGAGGACGCCCTGCCTCCTTTCCATTAAATATGGTGATCAAGGGCTGGACCGAAGGTTTACAACTTATGCCTGCCGGCAGCAAATGGCGTTTTTTTATCCCGCCACATCTGGGATACGGAGACAGACAGGTGAGCGC
>JAGWTX010000222.1 GCA_028875955.1 Bacteroidota bacterium
GATCCACCAGGTGCCTGTATTTCTCATGATTCTTTTTTTTACTATGTAAAGATAGACGAATGAATACTGTCTTTATTGTACCTTTTGGACAATATCTACCCAAAAGTCACCCATCTGGCTAGCCCTGCCGGAAATTCCCGCCAATTTGGAAAGTGATTGTTGAAAACTTGACTTTATCAGATAACAGGGTTTGGATAATATTGTTGCGATAGATATTTGCTAAAGTGTATTTTTGACAACTTTCAAATATTCCTGAGTATGCAATTGAAATTTTATGGTCATTCCTGTTTCGAAGTAAGCATTGGGGGCAAAAAGATCCTTTTTGACCCGTTTATTACTTATAATGAACTGGCGAAAGACATTGATATCAACAGTTTATCGCCGGATTATATCTTTTTGTCGCACGGTCATACTGACCACATAGCAGATTGTGTAGCCATTGCAGGAAGAACGGGTTGCAAAGTAGTGGCCAATTTTGAAATCCATGAATGGCTGAATAAACAGGGCATTGCCAATACGCATCCCATGAATACAGGGGGAAAATGGCATTTTGATTTTGGCACCGTGAAAGCCGTTGTTGCACAACACAGCAGCAGTTTACCCGACGGCACTTATGGCGGCAATCCGATGGGTTTCCTATTTATGACCGAAGAGGGTAATTTTTATTATAGCGGTGATACCGCCCTAACCATGGACATGCAGCTGATACCCCGCTGGGTGAAACTGGATTTTTCTGTGATGCCCATCGGCGACAATTTTACCATGGATGTGGCGGATGCCGTCCTGGCTGCGGATTTTGTACAGTGTGCTACCGTGGTTGGGGTTCATTACAATACATTTGGCTATATCAAAATAAAGGAAGAAGAGGCCATAGGGATCTTTTCACAGGCAGGAAAGAAATTATGGCTTCCGAAGATTGGCGAAACAATCGAGCTTTCATCTTAATCAATATAAATAACCCGGAAGGGTTTGGGAGTACTTATGGCGAGAATTATTGGCGTAGCAAATCAAAAAGGCGGTGTAGGAAAAACTACTTCGGCAATTAATGTGGCAGCCAGCCTGGCAGTTCTGGAATTCAAAACCCTTTTGGTTGATGCGGATCCACAGGCAAACAGCACAACGGGTGTTGGCTTTGATCTGCACAATATCACCAACAGCTTATACGATTGCATGGTGAACAATGCAGTGGCGAATGATGTGATCCTGAAGAGCGATGTACCCAATCTGGATATCATTCCTTCCCATATCGATCTGGTCGGCGCGGAAATTGAAATGATCAATTACCCCAACCGGGAAAATGTATTGAAAGGCATTCTGGATGCGGTGCGTGATAAATACGATTTCATCATCATCGACTGCTCACCTTCACTGGGTTTGATCACGGTCAATTCACTCGTGGCATCCGATAGCGTCATCGTGCCGGTACAATGCGAGTTTTTCGCATTGGAAGGACTTGGCAAGCTCCTGAATACCATTAAGATTGTACAAAACCGGCTGAACCCGGAATTACAGATCGAAGGGATCCTGATGACCATGTATGACGGCAGGCTCCGGTTATGCAACCAGGTCGTTAGCGAGGTCAGAAGACATTTTGATGATATGGTTTTTGATACCATCATCCACCGGAATACCCGCCTGAGTGAAGCCCCCAGTGTGGGCAAACCGGTGATCCTTTATGATGCAGAAAGCAAAGGGGCCGTTAATTACCTGAATCTGGCCAAGGAAATATTACAGAATAACGGCATGACAAAAATGTCGAATCAGGAAAGAATCATAGAATAACCCATAGGTTGGGTCTGCCCCCGGGGCAATTCACCAGCTAGTAATTTCAAAACATGACAAATCCAAAACAAAATAAGGATCTGATAGGAAAAGGACTCCGTTCCCTATTACAGAATATAGATGAAGACCTGAAAACAACCGCAGGTGCATTAAAGACAGATGTGGTGGAACAGGTAACCCATACCAGTCGCATTCCCATCAGTGATATTCAGATCAATCCCAAACAACCCAGAAGGGATTTTGATGAAACAGCGCTGAATGAATTGGCAGCTTCCATCAAACTGCATGATATCATACAACCCCTGACGGTTTCCAAACTTCCGGGTGGGAAATACCAGTTGATTGCAGGTGAACGAAGATTCCGGGCTTCAAAAATTGCGGGTCTCAAAGATGTTCCGGCTTATATCAGACAGGCCAATGACCAGCAATTACTGGAACTGGCCCTGCTGGAAAACCTGCAGCGCGAAGACCTGAATGCCATTGAAATTGCCATCAGCTATAAACGGATGATGGAAGAGCTCAACCATACACAGGAACAGGTGGCCGAAAGGATGGGTAAGGAAAGAAGCACGGTAACCAATTACCTGCGCCTGCTCAAACTCCCCCCCGATATTCAGCTGGCAGTCAGAAACGGAAGCCTTAGCATGGGGCATGCCCGGGCACTGGTGAACATCGATACCATCGACAAACAGCTTTTTGTATTCAATGAGATCAAACAGCATGAACTGAATGTCCGCCAGACAGAAGAATTGGTGCGCAACATGTATAAAGCCGAAAAACCCGGCGCTGTTAAATCTTCCGTAAAGTCTGATCTGCCGGCTGCCTACAAAAAAATTGAAGATAATTTAGCTTCACATTTTGCAACAAAAGTGAAAATGGTACATAACAAAAAAGGCTATGGCAGTATCACGATTGAGTATTATTCACTCGAAGAACTGAATAAATTGCTCGATGCCATGAACGTTTCGGTGAGCTAGACCCTACATGAATCCATACAGGCATTTCATATTATTTCTTTGTATTATCGCTGGTACCTTGCAGTTACAGGCACAGGATGATAAGAAAGCCCTGGCGGGTACGGAACTGTTGAGGTCCCATAACGACAGTCTTCCCCCGGCCGGAAAAAAAGCAAAGAAAAAATTTTCCATCAAAGACACTACCCTCAAACATGATCCCCGGATTGCCACCAGGCGTTCGGCACTCATACCAGGCTGGGGTCAGGCCTATAACCGGGAATACTGGAAAATACCCATTGTATATGGAATCCTGGCCATCCCGACTACCCTGTACTTTTATAATAACAGCCTGTATAAGAAAACAAAGTTTGCTTACGAAGCCCGTTACAAAGAAGCTTACAATCGTGATCCCAGTGATGTGCCATTGATTGACCCCCAACTAAAAAACCTGAGTATTACCTCCCTGCAATCCTACCGGAACAGTTTCCGGCGCGACCGTGATTATTCCATTCTCTGGTTCCTACTCGCCTGGGGATTACAGGTGGCCGATGCCACGGTATTCGGGCACTTGAAAGACTTTGATGTAAGCAGCGACCTGTCAATGCATATAACACCTGTATTCAGCCCTATCACAAAAACACCGGGTATCGGTCTCACACTGAACCTGAAAAATCCTTCACATAAGTTGGCATTTAGCCGCTGATCGTATTCCGAATTACAGTTACTTTGATCATTCAATTGCCTGCCAATTGAAATTCGTATAAAATTTTAAACACTGATTCATGAAAATCGCGCTGATTGGATATGGCAAAATGGGAAAGGCCATAGAATCTATAGCCCTGGAGAAAGGTCATGAGGTTGTACTCAGGATCGATATCTCAAACCCACAGGATTTTACTGCCGATAAGATAGCGCTTGCCGATGTGGCCATTGAATTTACCGGCCCACACAGCGCATTTGCCAATGTGATGAAATGCCTGGAATTCGGCATACCGGTCGTTTGCGGTTCTACCGGCTGGCTGAACCAATGGAAGGAAGTTGCCGCCTACTGTGAAAAACAAAATGGCTGTCTGATCTATGCCAGCAATTACAGCATCGGGGTGAACCTGTTTTTCGAACTGAATACCAGACTGGCCGCATTGATGAATGACTATCCGGAATATGAGGTTTCGATGGAAGAAATTCACCATACCGAAAAAAAAGACGCCCCCAGTGGCACCGCAATTACACTGGCCGAACAGATTCTGCAACAATCCAGCAGGAAAAAAGCCTGGGTGAATCACCATGATACGGATCCCGCCAACCTGGAAATCATCTCCCTGCGGGAAGATCCGGCTCCCGGAACCCACAAGATAAAATACGCATCCCCGATTGATACGATTGAAATCATTCATACTGCACACAACCGGATCGGATTTGCCGGTGGTGCGGTGCTGGCAGCTGAATTTGCAATACATAAAAAAGGTATATTTGGCATGAGAGAAGTGTTGGGGCTGACAGAGAAAAAAATCTGATCCCCGGTAAACCCAAGATCTGAAATAGCCAATATCCCGGAAAAATCTGTCCTGGCTGCAATAGCTACCGATCTGATTTCAGTTATTGTTGAGAGAATACAACCCAATAGCATGCTATCGAAAAAAACCCAATACGCATTCAAGGCGCTCACCTATATGGCAGAGCGGAAGAAAGAGGGTCCCATGCTGATAGCAGAAATAGCTAAGAAAAAAAGGATTCCGCTGAAGTTCCTGGAGAATATTTTACTGGAATTGAAAAAAGCGGGTTTACTGGACAGCAAAAAAGGGAAAGGGGGTGGTTATTTTTTCAAACAGGACCCTGAAAAAATCAGACTGGCGCAGGTAATGCGGCTGATTGAAGGTCCCATCGCACTATTACCCTGTGTAAGTCTGAATTTCTATGAGAAGTGCAAGGATTGTGACGAGAAAAAATGCGGACTGAATAAGGTAATGATCCAGGTCAGAGACAACACATTGCTGATTCTTGAAAACAAGACAGTGAACGACCTGGCTGGAAAATAAAATAAAAACTAAACCAAAACCTACGCTATGAAAAAAATCATTTTCGTGTTATTATGCCTGCCCATGTTTGCGGGGGCACAAAGCCTGATCGGCGGAAAAAACATATTCCGCTGGAATGTCGGTTCGATGGTGATGAAGAATTACCATTTTACCTATGAAAGAAGCCTGACAAAACATCTTTCGCTGTCCTTA
>JAGWTX010000223.1 GCA_028875955.1 Bacteroidota bacterium
GCTGACAGGCGTATCCCTCTATTTTGTCTGTGCCGTTTTATTGCTCCTATTATCCACCCGGTTCACATCCACGCAATTAAGCCGGCACTGGATTGCATTCAGTATCTATGTCATCATTTTCTTTACAGGTGTTTTCAGGGCTTTTACCGGACCTTCCTTTGGAACGATGATCGCTTTGATTGTGCCGAAAAACATCTTGCAGAATGCCACGACCTGGAGCCAGGGTGTCTGGTTATCCGCTTCCGTGACCGGACATGCCACGGTAGGTTTTCTGATTGCAGGTTTCGGACATACCATTTCACTCATCATCATCTGCCTACTGGTATTGGCCGGTTTTTGCTGTATGTTTCAGATCAAGCCCAAACCTGCCATTTATGTACCGGGTGAAACCAAGACCTGGGATAGCGTAAAAGAAGGACTCAATTTTGTCATTTCCACCAAAGAAGTGTTAGGCGCCCTGAGCCTGGACCTTTTTGCGGTGCTTTTCGGGGGTGCGGTAGCCATGATTCCCGTTTTTGCCAAGGATATCCTGAAAGTGGGCCCGATTGGTTTCGGCTGGCTCAATGCCGCATCTGATATCGGTTCCATCATCATTATAGTGATCCTTACCATCTTCCCCTTTCACCACAAACAAGGCAGGAAACTCCTTTTGTCGGTTGGCGGTTTCGGGGTCTGTATCGTTGTTTTCGCCCTCTCAAAACTTTTCTGGTTATCCTTTGTTGTTCTGATGGTCAGCGGTATGCTGGATGGTATCAGCGTGGTGATCAGGGGTACCATACTGCAACTCAAAACACCTGACCAGATGCGGGGAAGAGTGATGAGCGTGAATTCGATGTTTATCAACAGCAGCAATGAACTCGGTCAGTTTGAAAGCGGTGTGGCCGCAAAGATCATGGGCGTGATCCCCTCTGTGGTCTTCGGAGGATGCATGACGCTTTTTGTGGTGGTCAGTACCTGGATCAAAGCACCGAGTTTACGCAAGATGGAATATTAGTCAAACTGTCAATAATCATCCAATAAAAACTAAGCTATGCAACGTCGTACCTTTTTACGTAACTCAGCCCTGAGTGCCGGCATGCTGGCACTTTCCTCCAAAAACCTTATGGCAGCCATCATGCAACAGCCTGCCTATAAAATGAAAACCCTGCGCGGCGATATCGGGATCTTCACAGAGCGGGGCGGGACCATCGGTTATTACCCCTCCAAAGAGGGATACTATGTGATAGATTCCGAATTTCCGGATCAGGCCAAACACCTGATCGAGGCCCTTCAATCCCAAAAGGAAATGCCCATCCGGATGCTGATCAACACCCATCACCACGGTGACCATACCGGGGGTAATATCGCTTTCAAGGGGCTGGCCCAGAATGTAGTAGGACATGTGAACTGTCTGGCCAATTACAAAAGGGTGGCAGAACAAAGCAAGACGGAGGATAAGCAATTATTCCAGGACATGACTTTCGGAGATAGCTGGAAACACAAAGCCGGCAAAGAACATATCCGTACCTATTATTTTGGTGCTGCGCATACCAATGGGGATGCCATCATCCATTTTGAAAACGCAAATGTGGCCCATATGGGTGACCTGTTGTTCAATCAACTGGCTCCCTATATCGACCGTTCAGCCGGAGCCAATATCAAAAGCTGGATCCAGGTGCTGGAAAAAACGCAAAAAACATTTTCAAAAGACACCCTGTTCATCTTCGGACATGCCGGCAATCCCGATAACGTAACCGGAAACCTGGATGATATCGCAGCTTTCAAGAATTATCTTGAAAAACTCCTTGCTTTTACCGCGGAACAAATCAAGGCCGGCAAGACAAAAGCCGAAATCGTAAAAATCCCTGAAATCCCGGGTATCAGCTGGAAAGGAAGTGGCGCGGAAAGAAGTTTCTCGGCCGCCTATGATGAACTCACTTCGATGTAGCCAATAATTTTTCCATCACATAAAATACCGCCGGACAAAAACTGACATTTTTTAAGGTGATCTTAGGCCGTTTGATCAGCACATCTTCATCCGTATAGGGGAAGCGGTGACAATCAGACGGCCTTGCTTCATAAATACTGCAATAATTATCCGTTCCCAAAAAGGGACAGGGTTTGGATTGGGTAACATAATCGCCTTCCTCATCCAGATATAAGTAGGTCTCGATAAAATCACCTTCCTTCATACCCAGGTATTTACTGATGCGTTTGATATCCGGTGTTTTAAATCTGGGTGAATAGTTTTTACAGCAATTGGCACATTGCAGACAATCGATCTTGCTGAAAGCCTCTTCATGCAAATCGGGTAACTGCTTCAACACTGTATTCTTATCCGCACGGTGTAAATATTTTTTATAGGACTTTTCGTGTTCCGCGCTCCTTTTTTCCCAGTTTTCTAAATTAACTTCACTCATGTACTTAACAATCTATTGATGAAAGATTTGTTGGTAAAGCGGTACTTTGCAATGCAAGATTAAAGGAATAAACGCCAAATCTGCAAAAACAACACTTGTTTTCCAGACATTATCAGCACTATGGATACCATCCGAGAACAATGGCTCATATTAATCAGTACCCCGTTTTACCTGTTGATCATCGGTCTGGAATTATTGCTGTCTCACCTTCATCACCGGAAGTCCTATACAATCAAAGACACTGCTGCCAACATCTACCTGATGCTGTTCAACGCGGCACTGGACCTGGGTTTCCGCGTCGTGTATCTGGGCATTTTATCATTTTTCTTTCAACGGGCGGTTTTTCAGATAGCGAACAGCATCCTGTACTGGGTTTTACTGGTGCTTTTCGAGGACCTGATGTATTACTGGCTGCATCGGTTTGACCATGAGATCCGCCTGTTTTGGGCCATTCATGTAACCCATCACAGCAGCCGGAAAATGAACTTTACGGTGGGGTTCCGGTCTTCAGCATTCCAGCCCTTATACAGGTTCCTCTACTTTATACCCATCGCCTGGATGGGTTTCCGGCCCATCGATATTGTATTTGTCTATTCTGCTACCCAGATCTGGGGCATTTTTGTACATACCGAATATATCCGGAAAATGGGTTGGCTGGAATATTTCCTGGTCACTCCCTCCCATCACAGGGTACACCATGGATCCAACCCCCTGTATCTGGATAAGAACATGGGAATGTTTCTCATCATATGGGACAAACTTTTTGGCACTTTTCAACCCGAACTTGCTCCGGAAGCCTATCAACCCATCGCTTACGGGTTAACCAAAAACCTGGAAAACCCCAACCCGGTCAGTATCCTTTTTCACGAATGGATCCAGATCTGGAAAGATTGCACGCAGCAGGGCATTTCTTTCAAAACCCGGATACGTTACCTGTTCGGTCCACCGGGCTGGAGTCATGATGGAAGCCGGAAAACCAGCCGCCAATTAAGGGATGCGGAAAAAGACTGATTTCCCGGCGGGAAACGGAAAACATAACAGTGCACACCCTATCCCCATCTTCAACAAAACCTTTATTATCCTGTAATATCCGCTTACCTTTGCGGCAATTTATGCCAATGCCGCACGCAGGGCATTTTCTGCGCAAAAAACCTCAAACTACAGACCAGATTATGAATCTATTTGAACAGCAATCTTCAGAATTCCAGGGCAGGCACATAGGACCTAACCAGACAGACACCCAATCCATGCTTGCGACAATTGGCGTGGCATCGCTTGAGGAACTGATCGGCAAAACGGTTCCCGATTCCATCAGGATCAAAAAAGACCTGGCGATTCCGGAACCCATCAGTGAGTTCGCTTATCTGAGTGAGTTAAAAAAAGTTGCTGCAAAAAACAAAGTTTATAAAAATTATATCGGTCAGGGCTATTATGGCACCATCACTCCGAGTGTGATACTCAGGAATATTTTTGAAAATCCGGGATGGTATACCCAGTACACCCCCTATCAGGCGGAGATCTCTCAGGGAAGACTGGAGAGCCTGCTGAATTTTCAGACCATGGTAACGGACCTTACGGGATTACCCATCGCCAATGCATCCCTCCTGGATGAAGCCACCGCTGCTGCTGAAGCTATGGCAATGGTCTTCCATCATGTTAATAAGACGGATGTCATTGCAAAACCCAGGTTCTTCATAGACAATGCCGTTTTCCCGCAAACAAAAGATGTACTGGTTACACGTGCGGAACCCCTGGGTATTGAACTTGTGTATGGCGACTATGTAACCGCAGAGTTGGACAACACTTATTTCGGAGCATTGATACAATATCCGAATGACAACGGTCTTGTGGCAGACTACCGTTCTTTTATCGACAAGGTTCATGCAGTGGATGGCCTGGCAATTATGGCCACCGATTTGCTGGCATTGACCCTGCTCACTCCCCCCGGTGAACTTGGCGCTGATGTAGCGGTTGGTTCTGCACAAAGACTGGGTGTTCCGATGGGATATGGCGGACCCCATGCCGCTTTTTTTGCCACAAAGGACGATTTCAAAAGAGGCATGCCAGGACGTCTGATAGGCATCAGCATTGATGCTCAGGGCAACCGTGCTTTGCGTATGGCATTGCAAACCAGGGAACAGCATATCAAAAGAGAAAAAGCCACTTCCAATATTTGTACGGCACAGGCTTTATTGGCCAATATGGCCGCCATGTATGCCGTTTACCATGGACCGGCAGGTTTGAAAAACATTGCCACCCGCATTCACCTGATCGCAAAATCAGTAGCGGAAGGACTGGCAAAAATGGGCATATCACAGGACAACCCTCATTTTTTTGATACACTGAAGATACAGGGGCTGGACGCAGCGAAAGTGAAGACCATGGCCGAGAAATTCCATAGCAATTTTCGCTTTTTTCAGGATGGTTCAGTGGGCATCAGCATTGATGAAACCTGTTCACTGGAAGATGCCAATACGATCATTAAAATATTTGAATCCCTTACTGAGAAAAGTACCGGTCAT